>NZ_JBEOVG010000045.1:0-73846 GCF_040295345.1 Actinosynnema sp. NPDC002837 | reverse complement strand
GGTTCTCGGATGCACTCCGACACGGCGACATGCCTCGCCGTTGCCCAGCCCTTGATCCATGAGCGCAAAGTAGGCCTCACGTTCACGGGTGAGCTCCCTGCGCCCCTGCGCCGTCCTGTCGGCCCGGATCTGGAAGTCCATCGCGTCCCCGAACACTCGCGGTGTTGCGACGATCCCTAGAACTCAAGACGACCCGGGCGGGGCTTCGCGGCGGTTCACCGGGAACTCACCGGCCCGCCCGTTCGCTGGAGGCCGTGCGCGAACCGAGCGACCGGCGACCCGGTGACGTCCTCGTGGCACGGCTGGTCGCGCTCGACGCGACGTCGGCGCCCCACACCGCGGCGTACCGGGAGCTCTACGAGCACGCCCACGACCGGGCACTGCTCTCGGACCCGGCCGGGAGCCGCTGGTTGGTGGCGCTGACGGCGCACCCGACCAAGTCGGTCCGCGTGATCGCGCTCAGCGCCCTCGCCGCGGGCCGCGACCCCGCCCACCAGACGATCATGGTGGACGCGCTGTCCGATCCCGACCCGCTCCTGGTCACGTCCGCCGTGCGCGGCCTGACCGCGGAGACCGTGGCGGAGGTCTTCGACCGACTGGTCGAGCTGGCGGGCCGGGCCGGCCCGCCGTGGGCCTGGGCGCGCCGGTTCGCCGCGCGGCGCATCGCCGAGTCCGGGCACCCCCGGCGGCTCGCCATCCTGGCCGACGCGTTGGCGCACGCGGATCACGGCGGGGTGCACGACATCGCGCACACGCTCGCTCGTGCCGGCGACCTCGGCGTCGCCCCCGCGCTGATCGAGCACCTGCGGTCCCGCAGCACGGGCCTGGGCGCGGTCGCGTTCGCCCTCGGCCACCTCCGCGTCGCGGACGCGACCAGCCCGCTCATCGACGCGCTGCGCACGAACGACATCACGCAGACGACCGCCGTGCTGGAGGCGCTGGGCAAGATCGGGTCGGACCGGGCGGCGCCCGCCATCCGACCGGTGCTCGACCACGGGCAGGCGTTCGTGCGCGAGGCCGCCCTGCTGGCCTTGTCGCGCATCGGCGGTCCGCTGGTCGTCCCCGCGGCCCTCGCCGCCACCGACGACGGCGACCCGGCCGTCCGCGAACGCGCCATCCGGGTGCTGGCCGAGCACGGTGATCAGCGCGCCGTCGGTCGGCTGGCGGCGGCGTGCGACGGACGGCACGTCCGCGTCGCGCTCACGGGACTCGTGCGGCTGGCCGATCCCCGGGTCGCACGCACCTTGGTGGACGTCCTGCTGCGGACGACCGACCGGCGCGCCCGCAAGCTCGCCGGACGAGCCCTCGTGCGGACCGGCGCACGGACCCCTCTGCCCACGTGGCACGAGGACCCCCTGGCCCGTCGCGCCGCTGTCTGGGTGGTGGGGCAACGCGCCGACGCACGCGATTCCCACCTGCTGACCAGGGCCCTGAAGGACGAGGACGAACTGGTCCGCGCCCGCGCCGCCGCCGGACTGGGTCGGATGGCGATCACCGAAGCCGTCGCACCGCTGACGGACGCCCTGACCGACCCCCGACCGCGGGTGCGCGCCAACGCCGCCACCGCCCTGGGCCGCACCGCTCCGCCCGACCTGCCCGACCGCCTCGCAGCCGCTCTGCGCGACCCGCACCCGGCCGTCCGGTCCGCGGCCGCCGCCGCACTACGGCCGCGAACCCCGACCGCGCGTCACTCTGCCGGCGCGAGGGACATCGGCCCGTAGACCTCCGACTCGCTGCGCAGCAACGTCACCTGCGCGACCCCCGCCTCCCGCAGCTCGGCCCACGTGGAGCTGAACCAGTCCTCCGCGGCGGTCTGATCGGGGAAGGCCAGCGGCGGCCCGTCGATCTCGTGCCCCTGCTCGTCCTGGTACCGCCACCGGTACTCCATGACGAACCTCCTCACGATGTGCCGTGCGGGTAACGTTCCCGGTCAGGCTATGTCCTCCTGAAACGGTTGGAGTGCGGTGTGACGCGTCGGACACTGGTGCTGGGCGGCGCGCGTTCGGGCAAGTCCGCGCACGCCGAGGGACTCCTCACCGAGGACGTGGTCACCTACGTCGCCACCGCCCGCCGCTACCCCGACGACGCCGACTGGGAGCTGCGGATCGCCCAGCACGTGGCCCGCCGCCCCGCCACCTGGACGACGGTGGAAGCGCCGGCGCCGAGCGACCTGATCGCCCTGCTTACCGCCACCAGCGAGGCCGACCCGCCGATCCTGGTGGACGACGTGGCCACCTGGCTCAACGGCGTGCTGGACGACGCCGGCGCCTGGGAGGGCCACGGCATGGGCGTGGTCGAGCAGGAGTGCTCGGCACTGGTCCACGCGGTCGCCAGCACCCGCGCCCGGTTGGTCCTCGTCTCCGCGGAGGTCGGCCTCGGCGTCGTGCCCAGCACGCACTCTGGCAGGCTCTTCCGCGATCACCTCGGTTCGCTCAACGCGCGGCTGGCCGAGGTGTGCGACGAGGTCCTGCTGGTCGTCGCCGGAATCCCCCTGCGACTGCGCGAACCCGGAGGTAGTCGGTGACCATCGAGTTCCCGTCCGTCGAGCCGCCCAGCGCGGACGTGCGGGCCGAGGCGTTGGCCAGGCACGCCGTGCTCACCAAGCCCGTCGGCTCTTTGGGCAGGCTGGAGGAGCTCGGCGCCTGGGTCGCCGCCTGCCAGGGCGAGTGCCCGCCCAAGCCCTTCACCCGGCCCCGCGTGATCGTCTTCGCGGGCGACCACGGCGTCGCCCAGCACGGCGTCTCCGCCTACCCGCCCGAGGTCACCGGCCAGATGGTCGCGAACTTCCTGGCCGGCGGCGCGGCGGTGAACGTGCTGGCCAACGTCGCGGGCGCGACCGTCCGCGTGGTCGACCTGGCCGTCGACTCCGAGACCGCCGTCGGCGACCTCAAGGTCCGCCGCGGCTCCGGCTCCATCGACCGCGAGGACGCCCTGACCCTCGAAGAGGCCGAGCGAGCCGTCGAGATCGGCCGCAAGCTCGTGGACGACGAGGTCGACGGCGGCGCGGACCTGCTCATCGCCGGCGACATGGGCATCGGCAACACCACCCCCGCCGCGGTCCTCATCGCCGCCCTCACCGGCTCCGAACCCGTGGCCGTGGTGGGCCGGGGAACCGGCGTCGACGACCACGGCTGGATGCGCAAGACGGCCGCGATCCGCGACGCCCTCCGCCGCGCCCGCCCGGTGATCAACGACCCGGTGGCCCTGCTCGCCGCCTCCTCCGGCGCGGACATCGCCGCCACGGCCGGCTTCCTCGCCCAGGCCGCGGTCCGCAAGACCCCCGTCATCCTCGACGGCGTGGTCGTCGGCGCGGCCGCCGTGGTCGCCGAAGAACTGGCACCCGGCGCCCGTGACTGGTGGGTCGCCGGCCACCGCTCGGTCGAGCCCGCGCACGCCCTGGCCCTCGGCCACCTCAGCCTGGAGCCGTTGCTGGAGTTCGAGATGCGCCTGGGCGAGGGCTCCGGCGCCGTCGCGGCCCTCCCCCTGGTCGTGATGGCCACCAGGATCCTGGCCGAGATGGCGACGTTCGACAGCGCGGGCGTCTCCGGACCCGCCTGATGCGCCTGGCGTTGTCGTGGCTGACCGTCCTGCCCGTCCGCGTCGGCTCCAACGAGGTCGACGCGCGGGCAGCACGACGTGCCATCGCCTTCGCCCCGTTCGTCGGCCTGCTGCTGGGAGGAGCAGCCACAGCCCTGCTCCTCCTCCCGCTACCCGACCTCGTCGCCGGCTTCCTGACCGTCGGCTTCCTCGCCCTGGCCACCCGCGGAATGCACCTGGACGGCCTGGCCGACACCGCCGACGGCCTCGGCTGCTACGGCCCCCCTGAACGCGCCCTGGCCGTGATGAAAGACGGCGGCGCGGGCCCGTTCGCCGTAGTCGCACTGATCGTCGTCCTGGGCGCGGAAGCCGCCGCCTTCCCGACCGTCGAATGGGGCGCCGTCCTCCTCGCCCTGACCACGGGCCGCGCCGCATTCATCCTCTGCTGCCGCCACGGCATCCCCGCCGCCCGCCCCGAAGGCCTGGGCGCACTGGTAGCCGGCACCCAACCAACCTGGACCGCCATCACCTGGTGGACCGCCCTCGCGACAGCAAGCTTCTTCATCCACCCCTGGCAGGGCCCGCTCTCAATCGCCCTCGCCGCCGCCCTGACCCTCCTGCTGATCCACCACACCAGCAAACGATTCGGCGGAATCACCGGCGACGTCCTGGGCGCAGCCTGCGAAACGGCCACCTTGACCGTCCTCGCCATCAACTCTCTCAACTAACTCAACAACTAACCGGAACACCCACCGAGGCCCGAATACCCACAAAGGCCCGATTTTACATGGGGTTCGGGTGCTTTAGGCTGGTCGAAGCCGGGCAGGCTTGGCGGACGCTTTTCCCGCCAGGCCTGCCCGGCTTTGGCCTGCCTGGAGTGCCCGTAAGGGGCCCCATGTCAAATCGAGCCGGCCTCAGCCACCGAGCCGCTCTCCCAACTCGACCCGCGCCCGACCGCAGCCCTAATCAATCTTCACCATCCACCCATGAGGATCAGCCACGAGCCCCTGCTGAATCCCCGTCAAGTGGTTGCGCAGCTTCATCGTCACATCCCCGGTAACCCCACCGGAAACCGAGAACTCACCACCCGCGTGCTTCACGTGCCCCACCGGCGTGATCACCGCCGCCGTCCCGCAAGCGAACACCTCGGTCAGCTCACCGGACTCGGCCTTCTTCTCCCACTCCTCGGTGGAAATCCGCCGCTCCTCCACCGCATGACCGAAATCGGCGGCCAACCGCAGCAACGAGTCGCGCGTGATCCCCGGCAACAACGCACCGGACAGCTCCGGCGTCACCACCCGCGCGTCCTCCCCGGCACCCAGGACGAAGAACAGGTTCATCCCACCCATCTCCTCGACCCACCGCCGCTCCACCGCGTCGAGCCACACGACCTGGTCGCACCCCTGCTCGGCGGCCTGCGCCTGCGCCACCAACGACGCCGCGTAGTTGCCCGCGAACTTGGCCGCACCGGTCCCGCCGGGCGCCGCGCGCACGTACTCCGTCGACAACCACACCGTCACCGGCTTCAGCCCGCCCGCGAAGTACGACCCGGCGGGCGACGCGATGAGCACGTACACGTACTCCTTCGCCGGCCGCACGCCCAGGCCCTTCTCCGTCGAGAACATGAACGGTCGCAGGTACAGCGACTCCTCGGGGATCGCGGGCACCCACCGCTCGTCCACGGCCAGCAACTCCCGGATCGACTCCAGGAACAGCTCGTCGGGCAGCTCGGGCATCGCCAACCGGCGCGCCGACGCGCGGAAGCGCTCGGCGTTGGCCGAGGGGCGGAAGGACGCGATCGACCCGTCGGGCTGGCGGTAGGCCTTGAGCCCTTCGAAGATCGCCTGGCCGTAGTGCAGCACCATGGCCGCCGGGTCCAGCTCCAGCGAGTGGTAGGGCTCGACGACGGCGTCGTGCCAGCCCTGCTCCTGGTTCCAGCGGATCGTCACCATGTGGTCGGTGAAGTGCTGCCCGAAGCCCGGCCTGGCAAGTACCTCCGCAACGCGCTCCGGGGTCGCCGGCTGCGGGTTGGGGGTCCGGGTGAAAGGCAACGCGGTCGTCATGACAGCACGATAGCCGCCACTTCTACGTCAGAAAATCGCTGTCCCGACGCTCGGACATCCGACCATCCAAAAGAGGCGGGCCGACCCTCAACCGACCGCCTGCCGCGCACGACCCAGCGCGAGCAACCCGGTACCCAGCGCGAGCGCCACCCCGGTGATCACCAACGCCTCGGCGGGCGCGCTCATCGCCAGCAGCACCGACAGCCCCAACCCCAGGCACGCCGTGCGCATCGGCCACGTCCGGTCCTCCTGCAGCAGCACCCGCGCCGACGCGTTCGTGAAGCCGTAGTAGAACGCCGTGCCGCACGCGCCCACCGCCAACGCCGTGGCCGGCGGCAACGCCACCACCGCGCCGACCGCCAGCGCCGCTCCGACCACCTCCAACGGCCAGCCCGCCCGGATCGCCGGCAGATCACCCGTCTCGGTCAACCCGACCAGCGTCCGCCGCGCCGACCCGAGCACGAAGAACAGCGACGACACCGCCGCGACCCCCGCCCCGACCGCGAGCACGGGCAGCAGCCACCGCCCGTCGGCCACGATCAACGCGTCCCGCAGCGGCGCGGGCGACAACGCCAACCGCGCCGACCCGAGCTGCCGCAGCACCGCCGCGCCGACCGCGCCGCCGACCACGAGCACCACACCGATCGCCACCGGCACCGCGAAGTGCAGCACCCGGGCGGAGAACTCCTGGTCACCGCGTCGAGGAGCGGTGACGCGCTCGAACCCGACGAACGCCGCGAACAACAGCATCGACGCGCCCATCACCCCGTCGAACCCGGCCTCGGCGGGCACGTCCCCGAGCCCGAAGGGGTTCTCCGGCGGCGCCACCGAGAAGCACACCAGCACCACCAGCACCAGCACGCCGAGCACGACCGCCACCGCCGCCACGCTCAGCCCGGTGCTCCACCGAACCCCGGCCGCACCCAGTGCGGCCGTCACCGCGATCAACCCCACGGCCGCCAGCTCCCGGTGCTCCGGGACCACGTACGCCCCGAACATCCCGGCCAACGCCGCCGCCATCCCCGCTCTGCCGACCAGGTGGGCGCTGGCCCCGATGCGCGCGGGCCAGGGGCCGAGCTGGTTGCGGATGTAGGCGTACCCACCGGGTGCGTCCGGGTACGCCCGGTGCTGATCGGCGGTCGAGAACGCGCAGCACAACGCGGTCACCGCGGCTAAAACCAGACCGGGGAGGAACCACGGACCCGCAACGGCCGCGGCAGGGGCGAAACCGGTGAAAACACCGGCCCCCAGCGTCGCGCCGAGAGCGAGCGCCACGGCCCCGGCACGGGGCGTGATCGTCACCGGTACACGGTCCCATATCGACCAGGTGACCACTAACGCCCGCACGGTTGACCCCCGTTCGTGTTAATTGTTACTCCTTGCGATCGAAGGTGCGGCGCTCATGAGTGTTAACGGGACCTTTAGCATTCGTCACGATCCACCCCATCCCGCCGCACGACCAGAAAGTGCCGGGAGGACCCCGTCAAGGAGCCGCAGTGACCGCGCCCAAGCTGGCCATCACCGACAGTGACCCGAGCAGCACCACCGCCGACGCCGTTGTGGTGGGCACAGTCCAGGGACCGGACGGTCTCGCCCTCGCGGCCGGGTCGGAGGCGGTGAACGCCGCGTTCGACGGCACGCTGCTGGACGTGCTCGACTCCGTGGGCGCGAGCGGCAAGGCCGACGAGGTCGTCACCGTGCCGACGCTCGGCAAGCTCGCCGCCCGCGTCGTGCTCGCCGTCGGGCTGGGCAAGACCGCCGACGACGGCTCGGTCACGGAGGACCAGGTGCGCCGCGCGTCCGGCGCCGCCGCCCGCGCGCTGTCCGGCCGCAAGCGCGCCGTCACCACGCTGTCCGCCCTGCACCTCGGCCCCGCCGTCGAGGGCACCGTGCTGGGCGCGTACTCGTTCACCGAGTACAAGTCGAACAAGGGCGACGGCCCGGTCGCGCGCGTCGACCTCGTCGCGCCCGCCGAGGGCAACATCCGGGCGCACCGCGCGACGCTCAAGGCGTCCACCGCGATCGCCGAGGCCGTCACCGCGACCCGCGACTTCGTCAACACCCCGCCGAACGACCTGTTCCCGGCGTCGTTCGCGGACCGGGCCGCCGCCCTGGCCAAGGCCGAGGGGCTCGAGGTCGAGGTCCTGGACGAGAAGGCGCTGCGCAAGCAGGGCTTCGGCGGCATCCTCGGCGTCGGCGGCGGCTCCAGCCGTCCCCCGCGCCTGGTGCGCATCACCTACCGCGGCCCGAAGGCGGGCAAGAAGGTCGCGCTGGTCGGCAAGGGCATCACGTTCGACACCGGCGGCATCTCGATCAAGCCGGCGGCGGGCATGGACGAGATGACCTCGGACATGGGCGGCGCGGCGGCCGTGATCGCGACCGTCGTGCTGGCCGCGAAGCTGAAGTACCCGCTGGAGGTCACGGCCTGGGCGCCGATGGCCGAGAACATGCCGTCGGGCACCGCCTACCGGCCCGGCGACGTGCTGACCATGTACGGCGGCAAGACCGTCGAGGTGCTCAACACCGACGCCGAGGGCAGGCTGATCCTGTCCGACGCGATCGTGCGCGCCTGCGAGGACGCGCCGGACTACCTGATCGAGACGTCCACGCTGACCGGCGCGCAGGTCGTGGCGCTCGGCAAGCGGACCGCCGGCGTCATGGGCACCGAGGAGTTCCGCGACCGCGTGGCCGCGATCGGACGGGCGGTCGGCGAGCAGGCGTGGGCCATGCCGCTGCCGGACGAGCTGCGCGGTGACCTCGACTCGAAGGTGGCCGACATCGCGAACGTGGCCGGGCACCGGTTCGGCGGCATGCTCACCGCGGGCGTGTTCCTGCGCGAGTTCGTGGCCGAGGGCGTGACCTGGGCGCACATCGACGTGGCCGGTCCGTCGTTCCACACCGGCGGTCCGTACGGGTACACCACCAAGGGCGGCACCGGCGTCCCGGTGCGCACCATGGCGGCGGTGCTGGCGGACATCGCGGCGAACGGGTAGCTGGCGGAGAGCGGCGGCCGACCTCCGGTTCGTCCGCCGCTCTCCGGCTGGTCGCACCGGCCTCCGGTCGATCGCACCAGTCTCTGGTCGGTCGCACCAGTCTCTAGTCGGTCGCACCGACCTTCAGTTCGCCACGCTGATCGCTTTGCGCACGGTCCCCGGGTCGGCCAGGCACCGCAGCACCAGCGATGCCAGGTCGGCCCGGGACACCCGCATGCCCCCGCGCACGTTGGTGTCCACCGCGGTCCGGAACGCGTCCGTGCGCGGCCCGTCGGTCAGCTGCGGCGGGCGGACGATCGTCCACTCCAGACCGCTCGCGCGCACGACGTCCTCCATCCGCGCCATGTCACCCCACGGGTGCTTGAGCACCTGGCGCAGGGTCGGCTTGACCAGGTAGCGGCTGAACGGGTCGTCGCCGTCGGTCACCATGCCGCTGTTGCTGACCACGAGCAGCCGGCGCACGTCGTGCGCCCTCATCGCGGTGATCACCGACTTGGTGCTGTCGGTCTGCACGGACGTCGGCTTGCGCGCCGCGCGCGTGCCGATCGCCGAGACGACGGCGTCCGCACCGGCCACGTGCGGCCCGATCGAGTCGGGGTCCATCACGTCGGCCACGGTGTCGCGACCGTTGCGCGTGCGCACGATGGCCGTGACCTCGTGACCCGCCTCCCTGGCCAGCTCCACGATCTTCGTGCCGGTGCCGCCGCTGGCTCCCAGAACGGTGATCCTCATGCTCCACCTCTCACGGTTGGTGAGTACTCACTAACCCCTAGGATAACCACATGACCACACGCGACCGCATGCTCGACGCGGCGGCCCACGTCATGCGCACCAAAGGGCTCGCGCGGGCGACCACCAAGGAGATCGCCAAGGCGGCGGGATTCTCGGAAGCGGCGCTGTACAAGCACTTCGCGGACAAGACCGAGCTGTTCCTGGCCGTGCTGCGGGAACGCGCGCCGAGCGACCTGGCCGGGCTGCTGGCGGGGTTGGAGGCGGGGCGCGACGACGTGCGGGAGACGTTGGCCGGGATCGCGCGGGCGGCGGTCGCGTTCTACGTCGAGACGTTCCCGATCGCCGCGTCGATCTTCTCCGAGCCCGCGTTGCTGGCCGCGCACCGCGAGGCGTTGAAGGCGCACGGGGTCGGGCCGGGGACCGTGCCGCAGACGCTGGCCCGGTACCTCGAGGCGGAGCGGGCGCTGGGGAGGTTGCCGGCGGGGGTCGACCCGGGGTCAGCGGCGGACCTGCTGCTGGGCGCGTGCCACTACCAGGCGTTCCTGGGGTTCTTCTCGGACCACCCGGTGGACGTGGACGCGCTGGTCAGGACGTTGTGGGACGGGATCGGCCAGGCCTGAGCGCGGTCACACCCAGCACGGCCACACCCAGAACGGTCACGCCCAGAACAGTCACGCCGAAGACGGTCCCGCCGAGGACGGGTCACGCCCCCTGGTTCTTGCGCCGCGAGTACTCCCGCATCCGCTTCGGGTAACCCACGATGCCCGCGTCGTAGATCGGGATCTCCAGCTTCTTGGCCAACCGCTTGGCGCCTTCCGTGCCGTCGATCCGGCGACGCGTCCACTCGCCGTCGTGCGCCACGAGCACGACCGTGGTCTCCGTCACGGTCGTCTTCGGCTCGACGTACGCCTCGACGCCTCGGCGCGCGGCAGCCCACTGCTCCAGGTGGCCGGTGTCCGTGGACGTGGCCGATCGCAGCACGCCAGGGCGCTGCTTCCTGCGAAAACGGTCGAACAGCCCCACCGGGCCACCTCCTGCAAGGACCTCTGGCGACCATGGTGCCGGCGCGCGTGTGAAGGTGGGGGCAAATCACCCGAAGACCGACACCGCGTCGCGGCCGTTCGCGCGGTAGTGACAAGATGGCAACTACACGCGCGCACCCGCGCGGAGTAAGGCATCAAGCTCTCCAGGGAGAACCCGTGACCGACACCTCCGCCGACCTTGTGATCCTCGGTGGCGGCTCGGGCGGCTACGCCTGCGCGTTCCGCGCGGCCGAGCTCGGCCTGTCCGTCATCCTGGTCGAGAAGGACAAGCTGGGGGGCACGTGCCTGCACCGCGGCTGCATCCCGACCAAGGCGCTGCTGCACGCGGCGGAGGTCGCGGACAACGCGCGCGAGGGTGACCAGTTCGGCGTGAAGTCCTCGCTGGAGGGCATCGACATCGCGGGCGTCAACTCCTACAAGGACGGCGTGGTCGGCCGGCTCTACAAGGGCCTCCAGGGCCTGGTCAAGGCCAACAAGGTGACCATGGTCGAGGGCACGGGCAAGTTCGTCGGCCCGAACACCGTCGAGGTGGACGGTCAGCGCTACACCGGCAAGAACGTCGTCCTGGCGACCGGCTCGTACGCCCGCAGCCTGCCCGGTCTGGAGATCGGCGGCCGGGTCATCACCAGCGACCAGGCGCTCAACCTGGACTTCATCCCGGAGAAGGTCGTCGTGCTCGGCGGCGGCGTGATCGGCGTCGAGTTCGCCAGCGTGTGGGCCTCCTTCGGCGCGGACGTGACCATCGTGGAGGCGCTGCCCCGCCTGGTCCCGGCCGAGGACGAGTACGCGTCCAAGCAGCTGGAGCGCGCGTTCCGCCGGCGCGGCATCAAGTTCAAGACCGGCGTGAAGTTCACCGGCGCCACCCAGGACGAGTCGGGCGTGTCGGTCACGCTCGAGTCCGGCGACGTGCTGGACGCGGACCTGCTGCTGGTCGCCGTCGGCCGCGGCCCCAACACGGCGGGCCTCGGTTACGAGGAGGCCGGCGTCACGGTGGATCGCGGCTTCGTGATCACCGACGAGCGGCTGCGCACGAGCGTCCCGGGCGTCTACGCCGTCGGCGACATCGTGCCCGGCCTGCAGCTCGCGCACCGCGGCTTCCAGCAGGGCATCTTCGTCGCCGAGGACATCGCCGGGCAGAACCCCAAGGTCATCGACGAGGCGGGCATCCCGCGCGTCACCTACTGCAAGCCCGAGGTCGCCTCGGTCGGCCTCTCCGAGGCGGCGGCCAAGGAGAAGTACGGTTCCGTCGAGACGTTCGTCTACGACCTCGCGGGCAACGGCAAGAGCCAGATCCTGAAGACCGCCGGCGGCGTCAAGCTCGTCAAGGCGCCCGATGGCCCGGTGGTCGGTGTCACCATGGTCGGCGAGCGGGTCGGCGAGCTGATCGGTGAGGCCCAGCTCATCTACAGCTGGGAGGCCTACCCCGAGGACGTGGCTCCGCTGATCCACGCCCACCCGACCCAGACAGAAGCCCTCGGCGAGGCTTTCCTCGCCTTGGCCGGCAAGCCGCTGCACGTGCACGGCTGACCGTCGCACCCCAGTCAGCCGATCCCCGACCCACGCACGAGGAGTCAGCGAACGATGGCCTTCTCCGTCCAAATGCCCGCACTCGGCGAGAGCGTCACCGAGGGCACGGTCACCCGCTGGTTGAAGCAGGAGGGTGACCGCGTCGAGGTCGACGAGCCCTTGCTGGAGGTGTCGACCGACAAGGTCGACACCGAGATCCCGTCGCCCGCGGCGGGTGTGCTCCAGAAGATCGTCGCCCAGGAGGACGAGACCGTCGAGGTCGGCGCCGAGCTCGCCGTCATCGGCGACGGCTCGGAGCCCGGGGCCTCGTCTTCGTCCTCGTCCGACTCGACCGCCGGTGAAGCCGCCGCGCCGGCCGAGGAGGCGCAGCCCGAACCGCAGTCCGCACCCGAGCCCGCCGCTGAGCCCGAAGCGCAGTCCGCGCCTCAGGCGTCGGCACCGGCGTCGGCCGGTGGTGGCTCGGCCGAGGGCACCCCGGTGACCATGCCCGCGTTGGGCGAGAGCGTCACCGAGGGCACCGTGACCCGCTGGCTCAAGGCCGTCGGCGACTCGGTCGAGGTCGACGAGCCGCTGCTGGAGGTGTCAACCGACAAGGTCGACACCGAGATCCCGTCCCCGGTGGCGGGGACGTTGCTGGAGATCACCGCGGGTGAGGACGAGACCGTCGAGGTCGGCGGCCAGCTCGCGGTGGTCGGCTCGGGTTCGCCCGCGCCCGCGGCGCAGGAAGCGCCCAAGCCCGCTCCGGCACCTGCTCAGGAGGCCCCGAAGCAGGAAGCGCCCGCGCCCAAGCAGGAGGCCCCTGCTCCCCAGCAGGAAGCCCCGAAGCAGGAGGCCCCGGCGCCGAAGCAGGAAGCGCCTGCTCCCAAGCAGGAGGCGCCGGCGGAGGAGTCGGCCAACGGTGCGCCCTACGTGACGCCCCTGGTGCGCAAGCTCGCCTCGGAGAACGGCATCGACCTCGCCACGCTCAAGGGCACGGGTGTCGGCGGCCGGATCCGCAAGCAGGACGTGCTGGCGGCGGTCGAGGCCAAGAAGGCCCCGAAGCAGGAAGCGCCCAAGCCCGCGGCGTCCGCCCCCGCCCAGCGGGTCGCCTCCGCGCCGGCGGACACCAGCGGCAAGCGCGGCACGGTGCAGAAGCTGCCCCGGCTGCGGCAGATCGTCGCCCAGCGCACGCGTGAGTCGCTGCAGGTCTCGGCGCAGCTGACCCAGGTGTTCGAGGTGGACGTCACCAAGATCGCCCGGCTGCGGAACAAGGCCAAGGCCGCGTTCGAGCAGCGCGAGGGCACGAAGCTGACGTTCCTGCCGTTCTTCGCCAAGGCGGCGGTCGAGGCGCTCAAGCAGCACCCGGTGCTGAACGCGTCGATCGACGAGGAGAAGAAGGAGGTCGTCTACCACGGTGCCGAGCACCTGGGTATCGCGATCGACACCGAGCGCGGCCTGCTGAACGCGGTCATCGCGAACGCCGGCGACCTCAACCTGGCCGGCCTGTCGCACAAGATCGCCGACCTGGCGGCGCGGGCGCGGGGCAACAAGCTCACGCCCGACGAGCTGACCGGTGGCACGTTCTCGCTGACCAACCTGGGCAGCAACGGCGCGCTGTTCGACACCCCGATCATCCAGCAGCCGCAGGTCGGCATCCTGGGTGTCGGCGTGGTCAAGAAGCGCCCGGTGGTGATCACGGACGAGAACGGTGACGACACGATCGCCATCCGGTCCATGGCCTACCTGGCGCTGACGTACGACCACCGGCTGGTCGACGGCGCGGACGCCGGTCGGTTCCTCACGACCGTGAAGAACCGGCTGGAAGAAGGTTCGTTCGAGGCCGATCTGGGTCTCTGAGTTCCAGTTCTGCCGAAGGCCGCTCCCGTTCACCGGGAGCGGCCTTCGGCCTGTTCGGCGAGCGTCGGCGAAGGTCGTGAGCACCTCCTCGCCGGCCGCGTGGTACCGCCCTAGAACCGCAGGCCGAGCCTGAGCAGGGACTCCGGTCGACGCCAGGCGAACCACGAGCCGGTCACCCCGACGGCGAAGCCCAGGGCTGCGCCCAGGGCGAACAGCACGACGGTCAGCGAGTCCTCGCCGTCGAGGACGACGTGGCCGGTCGGGTCCTCCGGCGAGTAGCGGACGGTGACGGACTGGCCGACCGTCAGCTCGTCGTACTTCGAGCACATCGCCACCGAGCGCGAGCGCCCTTCCGGTGTCGAGTACGACATCTGGTACTTGTGGCAGTTCCGGTGGCCGCCGGGCAGTTCCGACTCCACCGTGGCCTGGGCGCGGAGGTCGTTCGCGCGGTCCGCCGCTCCCACGCCGAGCAGCAACAGCATCACCGCGGCGACAACGGTGAAGACACCGAAGAACGCCCGGAGGAAGGGCACGTGCCTCCGGCGGATCCTGACGGAGTCCCAGTATTCGGGGAAGTCGGCGTTCTCGTGCCTCACCATCGGTTCAGCATGGCATTTCGCGGCCGGGCGACCGGGGGTTTCGGCCGAAGGCGTCGACCGGGGCGTGGTGGGGGTGACACGTTCGCCGCTGTGCAACCGGGCCCTTGCTGCGAGACGATCAAGGCATGCGTGTTGTGGTCGCGGGATCGTCGGGCTTGATCGGCACCAGTTTGGTGGCCGCGTTGCGCGGTGGTGGGCACGAGGTCCTGCGGTTGGTTCGGCGGCGGCCCTCGGGGCCCGACGAGCGTGGTTGGGACCCGCCTGCCGGGCGGATCGACGGTGGTGCGCTGGACGGCGTGGACGCGGTGGTGAACCTGTGCGGGGCGGGGGTTGCGGACAAGCGGTGGAGTGACGCGCGGAAGCAGGTGTTGTTGGACAGCCGCACGGTGCCGACGGAGGTGTTGGCGGCGGCGGTGGTGGAGCACGGGGTTCCGGTGCTGGTCAACGCCAGTGCGATCGGGTACTACGGCGACACCGGTGACGAGGTGGTGGACGAGACCAGCCCGTCGGGCACGGGGTTCCTGGCGGAGTTGTGCCGGCAGTGGGAGGCCGCGACCGCGCCCGCGGACGAGCACGCGCGGGTGGTGAGGATGCGGACGGGGTTGGTCATCAGTCCGGCTGGTGGGTTGTTCGGGAAGATCAAGCCGTTGTTCGCGTTCTTCCTGGGCGGGCGGCTCGGTGACGGGCGGCAGTACATGCCGTGGATCTCGTTGGACGACGCGATCGCGGCCATCCGGTTCGTGGTCGAGCACGACGTCTCGGGGCCGGTGAACATCACCGCCCCCAGTCCGGTCACGAACGCGGAGTTCACCCGGACGGTGGGGCACGCGCTGCACCGGCCGACGCCGTGGGTGGCGCCCGCGTTCGTGTTGAAGGCGGTGTTGGGCCAGGTCGCCGAAGAGGGTCTGCTCGCCGGTCAGAGGGCGGTGCCGCGGGTGTTGGAGCAGCGCGGGTTCCGGTTCCTGCACCCCGCCCTCGGTGCGGCCGTGGCGGCGGCCGTCGAGAGGTGATGGGTGCGCTGATCGGGGTCGTGCTGGCGCTGGCCTCGATGGTGCTGGGCGTCACCGTCCGCGAGGAGCCGCCCGCGTTGGACGAAGGGCTGCGGCGGACGGCGCTGGGGCTCGGGACGGGGTTCGAGCACGCGTCGGTGCTGGTCAGCTTCGTGCTCAGCCCGGGGTTGGCGACGATCGCGTTGATCTCGCTGGGGCTGCGCGCGCTGTTGGCGAAGGACCCGTTGTTGGCGCGGGCCGCGGTGCTGTTGGCCGCCTGCTGGTCGACCGTGCTGGCCCGGTACGCCTACCAGCGGGTTCGGCCGATCGAGTTCCCGAAGTGGGCCTACCCGAGTGGGCACGTCACGGCGGTCACGGCGGTCGCGTTCACGGGTGTGGTGCTGTGCGCGTGGTTGGCCCGCCGGCACCTGAGGTCGGCCGTGGTGCTGGCGTGCACGGCGGTGGTGTTGACGGCGGCCAGTCGGGTCGTGCTGGAGATGCACTGGTTCACCGACACGGTCGGCGCGGTGTTGGCCGTGGTCGGGGTGGGTCTCGTGGTCGCCCACGCCCTGGGGCTGGTGCCCGTGGGCGTAATGTCGAGACGTGAGCAGTCCTGACCTTTCCTGCCGCACCTCGACGGACCCGATCGAGGTGCGCGAGCTGGGCACCATCGACTACCTGGCCGCGTGGGACCTGCAACGGGAGCTCGCCGAGGAGCGCGCGAACGGCGCGATCGGCGACACGATGTTGCTGCTGGAGCACCCGCCCGTCTACACGTGCGGTCGGCGCACCGAGCCCGAGGAGCGGCCCAAGGGCGGTGACGTGCCGGTCGTCGACGTGGACCGGGGCGGGAAGATCACGTGGCACGGGCCGGGCCAGCTGGTCGGCTACCCGATCGTGGGGTTGGCCGAGCCGTTGGACGTCGTGCAGTACGTGCGGAGGCTGGAGCAGGCGTTGATCCACGTGTGCGACCAGCTGGGCGTGCGCACGGGTCGGGTCGAGGGGCGTAGCGGTGTGTGGGTCCCGGCCGATGACAAGGGTGTGGAGCGCAAGGTCGCGGCGATCGGGATCCGGGTGCAGCGCGGCGTCACCATGCACGGGTTCGAGATCAACTGCGACGCGGACCTGGCGGCGTTCGGGGACATCATCCCGTGCGGCATCCGGGACGCCGGGGTGGCGTCGTTGTCGCGGGAGCTGGGGCGGGACGTGACGGTGGCCGAGGTGCTGCCGCTGGCGCGCCAGGCGGTCGTCGACGCGTTGAACGGCGACCTGCCGGTGACCGAGCGGACGCTGGTCCGCGCGCAGCCGGTGGCGGCCGGGGTGACGTTCGCCGTTCAGGCGGGCTGACAGGGCGACCCTCCCTCTCTAGTATTCCGGAATTACGGACTATTGGAGGGAGATTCGTCGTGCTCCTGACTCGACGACACCTGTTCCGAGCGTGCGGGGTGGCCGGTGTCGCCACCTTGCTGCCCGCGGCCGGCGCGAACGCGGCTCCCGACGACTGGCTCGGCTGGTTACGCGCGAACCGGCGGCACGTGGCCGCGGTGCTGGACGACGGGCGCGGTGGCCGGATCGCGCACCGGTCCCACGAGCGGCAGCCGTTGGCGTCGGCGGTGAAGGTCGCGCACGTGGCCGCGTACGCGAAGGGTGTCGAGCGCGGGCTGGTCAGGCCCGACGAGAAGGTGCGCGTCGGGGACTGGGAGCAGTACTACCTGGGCTTGGACGGTGGCGCGCACCAGGCGGCGTTGCGGGCGTTGGACATCCCATTCTCGAACGGCGTCACGGCCGACGACCCGCGGCGGTTCGTGCGGCTCGACGAGCTGGTCGCGGTGATGGTCCGGCACAGCGACAACGCCGCCGCGGACTTCGTCCGGCAGCGGGTGGGCGAGGGGCCGGTCCGGGACACCGGGCTGGAGGCGCCGGAGATCCTGGCCGAGTGGCTGCACCTCGTGCTCGGCAGGCGGGTGGACGTGCGGGACTACCTGCGGGACCCGCGGTTGCGGTTGGAGGTGCTCGGGAAGTTCCCGGACGTCCCGAAGAGCTACCAGGCGCAGCGCGCCTGGGCGAGGGGCACGTGGACGGGCACGGCGGCGGCAGTCGACCGGGCGCACCGGGCGGCGGCGTCCGCGCCACTGGCTCGCGGGCACCTCGAACGCGGTAACCCCGTGCCGCCGGGGGTGGTGGGCGTCGGGGTCAAGGGCGGGTCGCTGCCGGGCATCGTCACGGTCGGTTGCAGCGTGCGCTGGGAGGACGGTCGGGTCGGCAGCGCGGCGGTGTTGACCAGGGAGGTCGACGAGGCCTGGCACGCGCGGTCGGACGAGTTGGCGCGGTTGGTCCGCACGGCCCTGGTGGAGCCCGATGTCCTGCGGGAATTCCACCTGAGCCTCTCGTAGGATCACCGCGATGGACTTGGTGCAGCGACTTGCCGAGCTGGAGCAACGCGTGGCCGCGTTGGAGGGCGGCGCGCGGCAGGCGCTCCCGTCGTCGGACGAGGACGGCGGCGAGTTCGGCTACGGCGGGCAGGTCGCGGTGGGCGACGGCCAGGTCTCGTGGCGGATGGAAGTGACGCCGGAGCGCGCGCTGTCGTTGCCCGACCGGCCCCGGATCGAGGTGCTGTCGGCGTTGGCGCACCCGGCGCGGGTAGAGATCGTGCGCGCCCTGCTCGCCCGGGGCGACCGACCCGCGACGGCGTTGCAGGAGGCGGCCGGGCTGGGGTCGACCGGCCAGCTGTACCACCACTTGAAGGCGTTGACGGCGTCCGGTGTGGTGGAGCAGGACAAGCGCGGGAGCTACCGGCTGCGGCCGGCCGCCGTCGTGCCCGTGCTCGTCCTGCTCACCGCCGCTTCGGACGTCGCCGGTCAGCTGCGCAGCTGAGGCGCGACGGCCTCCGCGATCAGCTCCACGTGGTCGAGGTCGGCCAGGTCGAGGACCTGGAGGTAGGCCCGGCTGATGCCGGTCTTCTCGCGCCACGAGCCGAGCTTGTCGACGACCTCGTCCGGCGTGCCGGCCAGGCCGTTCTGCCGCAGTTCGTCGACCTCGCGGCCGATGACGGCGGCCCGGCGGGCGACCTCGGCGTCGTCACGCCCCACGCACACCACCAGGGCCGCGGAACGGGTGATCTCCGCCGGGTCGCGGCCGATCTCGGCGCACGCCGCGTCCACGCGCGCCAGCACCTCGACGGCGCTGTCCATGGGCTGGAACGGCAGGTTGAACTCGTCGGCGAACTTCGCCGCGAGCGCGGGCGTGCGCTTGCGGCCCGTGCCGCCGACCACCACCGGGATCCGGCCAACGGGCTTGGGCAGCGCGGGCGAGTCGGCCAGGGTGTAGTGCTTGCCGTCGAAGTCGTAGGTCTGGCCGGCGGGCGTGTTCCAGAGGCCGGTGATGATCTCCAGCTGCTCCTCGTACCGCTCGAAGCGCTCGCGGGTGGCGGGGAACGGCAGGCCGTACGCGGTGTGCTCGGCCTCGAACCAGCCCGCACCGAGGCCGAACTCGACCCGGCCGCCGGACATCTGGTCCACCTGCGCCACGGAGATGGCCAGCGGGCCGGGGTGGCGGAAGGTGGCGGCGGTCACCAGCGTGCCCAGTCGGATCGTCTCGGTGTCGCGGGCGAGGCCGGCGAGCGTGATCCAGGCGTCCGTCGGGCCGGGCAGGCCGTCGACGCCGCCCATCTTGAGGTAGTGGTCGGAGCGGAAGAACGCGCCGTAGCCAGCGGCCTCGGCGGTGCGCGCCACCGCCAGCAGCTGGTCGTAGGACGCCCCTTGCTGGGGCTCGGTGAAGATGCGGAGTTCCACCCCGCCGACGCTAGTCGGCCGCGCGGGAGGCCCGCGATCCGAGCGTCTTCACCGGCGACGTGACCGTGATCGCTTCTCCTCGACCGCGACGGGCGCGGGCACGTCCCGGACGCGCAGCCCTTCGACGACGCGGACGATGGTGCGTTCCACCTCGGCGCTGGCCTTGCGCGGGTCCGACGCGCCGGCGATGGTGCTGGCGCCCGCCGAGAGGGCGCCGAACAGCAGGCGGCTCATGGTCTCCACGGGGAGCTGCTCCAGCTCGCCGGACGTGACCAAGACCTCGATCGTGGAGCGCAGCAGGCCGTAGCTGAAGTGCTCCTCGGCCTCCCGCCAGCGCTCCCAGCCCATCACCACCGGCGCCTCGTGGATCACGATGCGCTGGTAGGCGGGCTCCAGGCAGACCCGGACGTACGCGCGCAGGCCCGCGATGGCGGTCTCCCACGGGTCGCCGGGCGCGCTGACGATCTCGCCGAGCTTCTCGATGAACTTGGTCTCCACCGAGTCGAAGGCGGCCTCGAACAACGCCTGCTTGCCGCTGAAGTGGTGGTAGAGCGCGCCCTTGGTGAGGCGGGCCCGCTTCGCCACCTCGTCCAGCGAAGTGCCCGCGTACCCGCGTTTGGTGAACAGCTCGACGGCACTGTCCACGAGGGCCTGCCTCGTCGACTCCGAGTAGTCCAACCGCCTCGACCGCACTGTCACCACGTTCACAACCGTACGACATACCGGCGGTACGTACTCGTGGTATGTTCGCCTCATCGGCCATACCGACGGTATGCCACAGACCTGAGGTATGACGCCGGTCACCACGAGAGGAGGGCGTGATCATGAGTTGGTCCGACTTCTACCGGCGGCGCGACGCTCTGGACGCCGTGCTCCGCGCCGCGGCGGGGGATCCCGCGGCACCCCTGACGTTCGACCGCGACCTGTTCGCCACCGAGGAAGACCTGCTCCTGGCGTTGCACTACCGCTGGATGCAGCAGCTCACCGGACGGCTCGGCGCGGCGCTGGAGGACAGCGACGACGACCGCGTCGAGACCGTGGCCCGCACGTGGCGCGCGCTGGCCGCCGAGCAGCCGGTGCTGCGCGCGGTGCTTGACGCGCACCTGACGTCCGCCGAGGCCGTCGAGCGGGAGCAGCGGATGCTGGCCCTGACGGCGGGCTTGGCGGAGCTGTCCGAGCCGAGCGCGGAGATCGCCCGCGTCGGCGCGGCGTTCGCGGGCCTGCTCCGCACCCGACCGGCCGTCGTGGCGGGCAGGCACCGCAGGCTTGCCAAGAGCGCCTGAGCGCCTGGTAGGTGTTGAGCATGCCGAAGTGGAACGCCCGGAAGTGGGACACCGCGGACATCCCGGACCAGGGCGGGCGCACCGCGCTGGTCACCGGGGCCAACTCGGGCCTCGGCCTGCGCACCGCCGAGGTGCTGGCGGGCAAGGGCGCGCACGTCCTGCTGGCCTGCCGGTCCCCCGAACGCGGGCAACGCGCGCTGGAGCGCGTGCTCGCCGGCGGCGGCAAGGCCGAGCTGGTGCCGCTGGACCTGGCCGACCTGTCCTCGGTCCGCTCGGCCGCGGCGCTGGTGCGCGAGCGCACCGGTGACGCGCTGGACGTGCTGGTCAACAACGCGGGCGTGATGGCGGTGCCGCTGGGGCGCACCGCCGACGGCTTCGAGCGCCAGTTCGGCACCAACCACCTCGGCCACGCCGCGCTCACGTGGCTGCTGATGCCCGCGTTGCGCACGCGGCCGGGCGCGCGCGTGGTCACCGTGTCCAGCCTGGCCCACCAGGCGGGCCGGCTCGACCTGGCCGACCCGAACTACGAGGTGCGCCGGTACACGTCGTGGGGCGCCTACGGGCAGTCCAAGCTGGCGAACCTGCTGTTCATGAGGGAGCTGGACCGGCGCACCCGCGCGGCGGGCCTGGACGTGACGTCCGTCGCGGCCCACCCCGGCGTCACCGCGACCGAGCTGAGCGCCAACATGGCGCGGGCCCAGGGCAACGCGCTGCTCGGCCTCGGCGCCAAGATCAGCGACTTCTTCTCGCAATCGGTCGAGGTGGGGGCGTTGCCGCAGCTCTACGCGGCGACGTCGCCGGACGTCGAACCGGGCGGCTACTACGGGCCGGACGGTTTTTGGGGGATGCGCGGCCACCCGGCGCCGGCGGGGTCGACGACGGCCGCCCGTGACGACCTCGCGGCGAGCCGCTTGTGGGACCTGACGGCCGAGCTCACGGGCGTCGCGCCCGACCCCTCGTGACGTAGGGTTGAAGTCGTGACCGTCGTACCTGAAGGTCGGAAGCTGCTGCGGCTGGAAGTCCGCAACAGCCAAACGCCCATCGAGAAGAAGCCCTCGTGGATCAAGACCAAGGCGAAGATGGGCCCCGAGTACCGGGAGCTCAAGGGCCTGGTCAAACGCGAGGGCCTGCACACGGTGTGCGAAGAGGCCGGTTGTCCCAACATCTACGAGTGCTGGGAAGACCGGGAGGCCACCTTCCTGATCGGTGGCGAGCAGTGCACCCGTCGCTGCGACTTCTGCCAGATCGACACCGGCAAGCCCGCCGACCTGGACCGCGACGAACCGCGGCGGGTGGCGGAGTCGGTGCAGGCCATGGGGCTGCGCTACTCGACCGTGACCGGCGTGGCGCGTGACGACCTGGCCGACGGCGGCGCGTGGCTGTACGCGGAGACCGTCCGCCAGATCCACGAGCTGAACCCGGGCACCGGCGTCGAGCTGCTGATCCCGGACTTCAACGCGGTGCCCGAGCAGCTGGCCGAGGTGTTCTCGTCGCGGCCCGAGGTGCTGGCGCACAACCTGGAGACCGTGCCGCGGATCTTCAAGCGCATCCGGCCCGCGTTCCGCTACGAGCGGTCGCTGGAGGTCATCACCGCGGCCCGCGAGGCCGGCCTGGTGACGAAGTCCAACCTGATCCTGGGCATGGGCGAGACGCCGGACGAGGTCACCGAGGCGTTGAGCGACCTGTACGACGCGGGCTGCGAGATCATCACCATCACGCAGTACCTGCGGCCCTCGCCCCGGCACCACCCCGTGGAGCGGTGGGTGAAGCCGGAGGAGTTCGTGACCCACAAGGAGACCGCCGAGGGCATCGGGTTCTCCGGTGTCATGGCCGGTCCCCTGGTCCGCTCGTCCTACCGCGCCGGGCGGCTGTACGCGCAGGCCGTGCAGAAGCGCGGCGACGTGCTGCCGGAGAACCTGCGCCACCTGCTCGAGGCGGGCAGCGCGGCGCAGGAGATCACCTCACTGTTGTCGGCTCGCTGACCACCACGCCGTCCAGCGCTCGGACGTAGTCGGAGCCGAACGCGCTGGACGGCGTGTGCGCGCCGGGGGTCGTGCCGGCGAGGCGTTGCACGGCTCGGACCACCGAGTCGGCGGTGAGGTCGTAGGCGTTCGGCCCGGTGAGCGCGGCGCGGACCCGGTGGCCCTCGTCGTCCCAGACCTCGCCGAACACCTCGCAGCGGGTCTTGGCCCTGGTCGCGGCGCTCGGGCCGCCGATGCGCCCGGCCAGCGCCCGGCCGAGCCGTTGGGCCAGGTCGGTGCGCAGCAGCGGCGCGGTGAGCGGCTGGAGCTTGCCCAGCACGCCCGGGATCGTGGTGAACGTCGTGACGTTCGGGATGCCGGTGGACCGGTAGGCCGTGCTCACGTCGCCCCACGGGATGGCGCCGACCTCCCTCGGCCGGTCGCGGAAGTGCGCCGTGCGTCGACGGTGGCCGAGCCGGACGCCGCGGATCTCGCCGTCCACCCGCGCCCGTCCCCCACCGCCCGAGCCTTCGACGGCGGTCAGCGCCGTGCCCGTGCTGGCGCCGCCCTGGACCACGAACGCGAGGTCGAGGTGCGTGGCCGTGGGCAGGGCGTCGTGCAGCATCGCGGCGAGGCAGTCGGTGGGGACGACGTCGAACCCGGCGCCGGGAAGCAGCACCACGCCGGCGCGCTTCGCCTCCTCGTCACGCCGGCTGACGGCCTCGAACACGTCGATCTCGCCGGTGATGTCGACGTAGTGCGTCCCGGACTCCAGGCAGGCGTCCACCATCGGCCTTGAGGTGGACGAGAACGGCCCGGCGCAGTGGGCGACCGCGTCCACGTCCCGGAGCGCTCGCGCCGCGTCCCGGAGGTCGAAGACCCGGTGCTCCAGCCCCAGCCGTTCGGCGAGGGGCCGCACCTTCGCCGCGTCCCGCCCGGCCAGCACCGGCCGCAACCCGCGTCGCACGGCCAGTTCCGCCACCAGCGTGCCGGTGAACCCGTAAGCGCCGTAAACCATCCACGTCATGCACTAGAAGCTACTCGCAGGTAGCTAAGCCGACGACCGGCGGCGCACCACGACGCTCCCGACCACCAGCAACGCACCCAACACGCAGACGGGAGCGGCCCAGGCCAACCGCTCCAGACGCAGCCGGCCGCAGATCTCGAGGAACGCCGCGCCCTCCGCCTCGACCGCGACGCGGTCGAACCCGAAGCCCACGCTGTTGCCGCAGGAGACGGAGAACCCGGACGGCGAGTCGGTGGACAGGGGCAGCAGCATGATCAGCAACCCGGCCAGGAAGAACGCAACACCGACCACCGCGGTGACGGCCCTGGGCGACATGCGAAGAAGTTACGTCTTCGACCCGCCCCGGCATAGGGGGATGCCACATAGGGGGATCCGGTGAGCAGCCCCTAATGGGCCATCCGGCCTACCCGGGGCAAGCGGCACGTCGGTGCGCCGAACGGTCGTACGAGCCGCCGGCCCGATCAGTCGAACCATTCGCGAGAAAGGACGACTTCAGGAAATCTTCAGCACACGACCACCGTCGCAAAACGATAATCACACCATCGAGTGACTTGCTTTCCGATGGCACCACCCAATACGCCCAATGCCGCACCTCAGCGTGCATCTTCGCACCTCATCGCCCGCACCGGGCGGTCCCGCCGCTGAACTCAGACCCCTTGCCGCTCGCCGATCGACTTCACCATTCCACCCGTCCAGGGGTCACGGTTATTGCACCTCCGCCGCCGAAAAGGAGTTCCGACCGCCGTGAACAGCGTTGACGACCGCACCCTGCTGACCGCCCTGGAACGCCGACTGGCCGCCGCGCTGGGCGGCAGCACCCGGTTCGGCCACCTCGCCCTGCGCTGGCCCGCCGCCGCGGCGAGACGGGCCGGCACCACGGTCGCGTTCCGCACCAACGACGTCGGCGGCTACGGCCCGATCCCGCTCGACCGGACCCTGGACGTCACCACCGTCACCACCCGCTTCGCCCAGATCCCGGAGTTCGCCCGGACCGACGAGCTCAAGCAGTCCCGGCTGATCCCCTGCGCCGACCACGAGCGCGAACAACTGCTCACCGCACCGATCCCGATGGACCGCTGGATCGCGTTCGAGACCACCGTCGGGGGCCGCACCTACCGGCTGCGCGAAGGTCGCTGGCACACCGACTGACCGCGTCACGGCTCGTGCTTGACGGTCTTCATGCTTAGGTGGGAGTCGACGCGACCGATGCCGGGCGCGTCCTCCAGCCGGTCGGTGACGAAGCGCTCGAACGACTCCAGGTCCGCGGTCGCGACCCGGAGGAAGTAGTCGGGCAGGCCGAACATCCGGCGGAACTCGACCACCTCGGGGAAGCCCGCGACCACTTCCTCGAACCTGGCGACGGTGGCCCGGTCCTTGACGACGAGGTCGACGTTGACGATCACCTCGAACGCCCGGCCGGTCCGGACCGGGTCGACGCGGGCGTGGTAGCCGGTGATGACGCCGTCCTGTTCGAGGCGGCGCACCCGGCGCAGGCAGGGCGCCGGGGTCAGGCCCACCCGGTCGGCCAGTTCGGTGTTCGTGAGCCGGGCGTCGGAACGGAGCTGCTCGATTATTGCCCGATCGATGCGATCCATACCGGATCATTGCCGAAACCGCAGGTGCTGGACAACATTCGGCAATCGTGTTGCCCGGCGTTGCGGCTACCGTTGCCGCCATGGCGACGATCTCCGCGCTGTACCACTACCCGGTGAAGGGCTGCGCCGGGCTCAGCGTGCCGACCGCCGCGCTGGGCCGTGCGGGCCTCGGCCACGACCGCCGCTTCCTCGTCACCGACCTCACCGGCACCTACCGCTCCCAACGCCGCGACCCGCTGCTGGCCACCATCCACCCGTCCGTCGACGCCGAGCACCTCACCCTCTCCGCACCCAGCGCGGGCACGATCCGGGTGCCGGTCGACTCGACCGCGCCACGGCGGCCGGTCATCCTGTTCGGCCGGCCGTACACCGGGATCGACCAGGGCGAGGACGTCGCCACCTGGCTCACCGCCGTGCTGGGCAAGCCGAGCAGGCTGGTGCTCGCCCCACCCGAACACCACCGCGTCACCGACGGCCTCACGCCGGGCACGTCCGCCTACGCCGACAGCTGCCCGATCCACCTGATGTCGACGGCCTCACTGCGCGACCTGAACACCCGGATCACCGCCCACGGGGGCCAACCGGTGCCGATGAGCCGCTTCCGCCCGAACATCGTGGTCGACGGCTGGGACGCCCACGAGGAAGACCACACCCTCCACCTGACCGCAGGCGACGCCGAACTGGGCTACGCGAAACCCGCGATCCGCTGCGTCGTCACCACGGTCGACCAACCAACCGGCACCAAGTCCGGCCCGGAACCACTGCGCACCCTCGCCACCTACCGCCGCCGGGCCGACGGCGTCGCCTTCGGCGCCAAGCACGCCGTCCTCCGTCCCGGCCACCTCTCCGTCGGCGACGTGCTCATCACCCTCGAACGCTCCGAAGCCGATCTCTCGGCCCCACCCCGAACCACCGTCACCGAACGACCGAGCAGCACTTACGCCTGACCGACGAACACCGCCTTGTCGGAACCGAAATCGGGCTGAAGGGTGATCTGAAGCTCGCCGGCCTGCGCACCGACCGCGAAAGTCGTCTCGTACGTGTAAGTCTTGCCGGGCAGCACCGTGGCATTCTCCAAACCGCCACTCCCACATCCGCCACTGGAGTCGAACACCGTCTCCGCCTTCCGACCGTCGAACTGCGCATCGCTGCCGAACGACAACAGCCCGGCGTCGAACGGCTTGTCGGTGCCGTTGGTGACGGTCACCGTGACTCTCGCCGCACGAGTGATGTTCGACGGCGCCGCGTACTCACCGGGCGTGCACGGCGTGGGCGCGGAAACCTCGACGGCCAGACCGTTGGCCCAGGTGTAGCGCTGGCCCCAGGTGGGCGGCGCCGCTGCCGCCTCGGGCTTCTGCTCGACCGGCGCGACACCGTCCGTGCCGCCGCTGACCTGACCCTGGTTGGTCGAGCCGTTGATGATCTCGTCCAACTTCTCCACCGCCGCTTGCTGGGCCATGACGGTGAAGACGATGCCGAGCACGCAGAGCACGACACCGATCACGGCGATGATCTTCTTGGTGCCGAAGAGGCCGATGAACCCGAGCACGAAACCGACACCGGCGACGACGGCGGTCAGGTTGTTGAAGATGATGATGGGCGAGCCGACAATTCCCACGATGCCGAGAATGAGGGCCGTCCACGCGAGCGCGCCGAACTTGGTCGGCTTCACCACGACCTGCTGGGGGTACGGCTGCGGGTAAGAGGTCTGCTGCTGTTCCATGGCGCACTTCCTCGAAATTCGATGTACGCCGGAGAATCGCCAAGCCCCGAACGATCGTTACAACGTCCACCCGACCGTTATCCCAGCGACCGCAATGTAACGCCCGGCTCATTCCACCCGATAAGCCCGCCCTCACAAAAACGCGAGTTTCATTCAATTACCGACCGGAGTCGGCCTCCCCAACGCCTTCAGCAGCACCAGGACGGCAGCCCGACTCGCCGACCTCAGCTTCACAGCCGGTCACAATCGACGATGTCAACACCCCGGACGTGGTATTCCCCGGCCATCTTCAGCGCGACGGCCTTTGACAGGGCTTGTGCGGTAGAGCACCGTGCTTGTAGGGCAGGTCGGTGGCCCACCTGGCTGGTGGGCCACCGACTCCCTAGCGGGAACAACCGGTGGACTCGGCGTTCACCGGCGGGCGCTCATCCACTTGCAGAGTGCAGCGCCCAGGTATCCGACAACAGCGGTGCCCCCGGCCAGCCAGGTCGGGGTCATCGCTCCGCCAAGCGCGAGCACCCCGGCTCCGGCAGTCCCGAGGTTGCCGATGTCCGTGCAGACTTCGGCAGCCCGTTGCCAGGTACGACGCCCGGACGGCTCACGCCGTGCCGAACGCCCGGACTTCACCAACCACCCCATGTGACCTCCTACCGGGTGGTGCGGATGGCAGTCCTTCCGCCATCCAGCTGGAACAGCGGCGACGGGTGCCCTCAAGAAGTCCTGCATCTAATTGGTACCCGGATTCCGACGATGCACAAGCAAGATCGGCCGACCGGGTAGAGGGCGGAATGCACTCGATCGGCCTATCTAAAATGACCCCCGGTTGCACACCGGACACACTGATGCCGAATCGGATGTCGCTGTCCGTCCCGAGCCAAGGGCCGCACCCGGCACTGATTCCCGCCGACCAGCGATTTGACGTCGGCTCGGCGCAACGCCGACACCGGGTTCCGCCCTAACGGCCCAAGACCGGCACAACGCTCAGTATTGTCCCCGCGAAAGTCCGACGCCGAAGTCGAGGTCGATGCGCACGCTCAGTAGGCACCTGGGGGAAGCCACTCGGGCGATCTTGCCACCGTCACTCACCCGACTCACTACCGCCCGCACCTGCCACTCGGCGGCAGCGGACCCGGCGCACCACCTACTCGACGGCGTCAAGGGCCAGGTGCCACGGATAGTCGGCCAGCACGCTGCCGCCGGTCCTCGGTGGGTGCGGGCGGAAGCCACGTTCGCCGAACAGCACCTTCACGCCGGACGACCGCAACGCGTCGATGCTGCGGTGGAGGACCGGATTGGCGGCGAGGGCGGTGTTGACGAAGGGCAGGACGGCGATCGGCACGCCGAGCCCGGTGAGTTCGGCGAGCTGCGTCAGCACGTAGGTGTCGGCGATGCCGGCCGCCCATTTGTTGATCGTGTTGTAGGTGGCGGGCGCGACGACGACCGCATCGGCGCGAGGTAGCGCCGACTGCCCCTGGCGCTGGTAACCGGTCCGGACGGGGTGGCCGGTGAGTTGTTCGACCTTGTCCAGGTCGAGGAAGTGCTCAACCGCGGCGGGCGTGGCGACGCAGTAGACCGACCAGCCCCTGTCCTGGGCGAGGTCGATGGCGACGTCGATGCGATCAGCCGGGCCGGCGCCGCAGACGATCAGGTACAGGACTCGTTCGGTCATGCGGGCACTCCGGCTCGGTGAGCCATCTGGCGGACCTGGCGGGCGGGTTCACCGGTGGTGGTCGACAGGAGCGTGCGCAGCACGGTGTGGGCCGCCGGTCGGCAGCGGACTTCCTGTGGTGCGACGCGTTCGGCCCGAGCCAGGGTGCGGGCGGCTTCGGCGTAGTCGCCGCGGTGGGTGTTGGCCTTCGTCAGGTCGAGCAGGTAGTTGGCTCGACGCTCCGGCGGCAGGGCGTTGAGAGCGCCCTGCGGGATGGTGCTCGCGAGGTGGAGTGCTGCCTCCGCCTCGTGGAGCCGGACCAGAGCGGACACCCGGTGAATCGCCACGTTGGCGCGACCGAAGTGCGTGTGGTGGACGGCGTAGTGAGGCTCCATGCGTTCCGCCGCGTGGAGCGCTTCCTCGTGCATCGCCAATGCCGGCCCGGCGTTCTCCTGCTCGGCGGCGGAGATGGCGGCGGCCAGGTAGAGCATCCCGTAGAGGGAGAGCAGGGCGCCGGGGTCGCGCTGGACCTCGAAGCGCATCCGGTCGGTCATGCCGAGGAGGACCTCGACGGCTTCCGCGCGTTGACGGGCGGCGGTCATGGCGCGGGCGACGCTGCGGGTGGCCCGCGCTTGTGACCAGGTGTCGTCCACTGCCAGAGCGGTGTGCATGGAGCGGTCGGCGGCCAGCCAGGCCAGGTCGTGGCTCTCGAACTTGAGCAGCATCGACGACGCCAGGCGGTAGGACGTGACGAGGACGCGGTGGGCTTCCACCTCCTCGTCCGGCGAAGCCGCCAGAGCGACCACCTGTGCGTTCTCCAACAGCTTCGGGAGCTGTTGGGCGATCGTGGTGAAGTGCGATGAGGCCCAGGCGTGGTCCAGGTACTCCGCCTGGCGGGTCAGCTGAGCGACCGCACGCGGTTCCCGAACCGGGTTCGCCAGGCCCGGGTAGCGACCGAGCGCGGCACGGATCGCCGTGACCTCTGCCGCGTCCACGCAGTTCGCGGCGCGAGCCGCCGCGGACGCGTCGGTGAGAACGGTCGAGTCGATCGACAACGCGTCCGCGACCAACTCGATGATCCGGATGCGGGCCAGGTCGCGCTCACCGGACTCGACCTTGTCCAGCCACGACGTCGACCGGCCGATCATGTCGGCGAACTGCTTGCGGCCCAGGTTGCGGCGCAGGCGCCAGTAGCGGACACGATCGCCGATCTCCTCGGGGGTGTCCGACATCCGCCCTCCGCTGGTCATCGGCCCTGGGTACGACCTCAGCGTAGCCGGTCGTCCGTCACACATTTTGTACGACTTGTGACGCTCAGTGGTGCCTACCGTGACCCCGCCATCCACTTCCGCGATGGCCACCGGAGATCACCGCAGAAGGGCACGAGAGTGCGAACCAGCCCACCGGACACGCCAACACGGATCACCCTGCACGCAGCTCTGACCTACGCCGAGCTGGGCTGGCCGGTCCTGCCGGGAGCCATTTGGCACAACGGGCACTTCGCGGATCCGGAGGACGAAGCCCCGGTCACCGACCCTTGTCTCCAACCGTCCGGTAAGGCGACCACGGACGTCGCCCGGGTGCGCGAGTGGTGGTCGAAGCCCGGACTGCACCAGCCCAACATCCTCACCGTCACCGGTCCGCGCTTGGGCGCGTTCATGGTCTCCGAGAACCTTGTGATGGCGTTGGCCGACGACGCTCGGTTCGCCGCCGTGCCGACGCCGGTGATGGCTTTCCCGAACATGCCGATCGCCTACTTCCTCGTCCGGCCACCGCTGCCCTCGCTACTGCTGGGCGACGAGGCTCGGGTCGTGGCCGAGGGCATGCCCATGCCGCTGCCACCGAGCGCCCTCGGCGACACGGCGGCGATCTGGCTGGTCACTCCGGAGGAGGCGGGCAACGTCCTGTTGACCGGCGACGAACTCGTCGAGCTGATCGAGTCGGCGGAAAGGAGGACCGCGTGAACGAGTCGATGCACGAGCCGGCGGCCGGTGAAGCTCCGCGGCTGTTCGCGATCGTCGAGGAGTACGGCGACGCGGAGGACCTCCGGGTCGCGGCCTACGGCTTGGCCTACGACGACCGCGCCGAGGTCAACTCGGTCGAGGGCGACTTCCGCCTCGACTCCCAGAGCCCGGAGCACGCACGGACCCTGTTCGAGATCAGCTCCCGTTCAGCAGGCGTCCAGCGGGTGCACGTGATCTGGCTGGACGAGACCCGAGGCCCGCAGCCGGACCACAGCGGATCTCGAAAGGGCGGAGCGAAGGCGCGACAGCGCTGAAGCGAAGCCCGCCGATATGGGGGCCAGGGGCGACAGCCACGGCGGGGGTCCGGGGGCGGAGCCCGCCGGGCGGGGTCTGGGGGTTGCACCCCCAGGGGACGCAGTGGGCGCGGCAGGATTCGAACCTGCGACCGCTCGGGTGTAAACCGAGTGCTCTTCCGCTGAGCTACGCGCCCCCGAAGCGCCGGCCGGCTCCGCGACCGGCGCCGGACGGTATCAGGACAAGGCTGCCACGGCCTTCTTCCACGCCTCCTGGTCGCGCGGCTCACCGGGGGCGTTCACCTCGGCGTAGCGGACCACGCCGGCGGTGTCGATGAGGAACGTGCCGCGGTTCGCCAGACCCGCCTGCTCGTTGAACACGCCGTACGCCTGGGCCACCTGCCCGTGCGGCCAGAAGTCCGACAGCAGCGGGAACTGGTAGCCCTCCTGGGCCGCCCACGCCTTCAAGCTGAACGGTGTGTCCACCGACACACCGATGACCTGCACGTTCTCGTCCTCGTACGCGGCCAGCTCGTCGCGCACCTGGCACAGCTCGCCGGTGCAGATTCCGCTGAACGCGAACGGGTAGAACACCAGCAGCACGTTGCGCTCACCTCGGAACGAGGACAGCGTCACGGGCTGCTTGTTGTAGTCGTTGAGCGTGAAGTCAGGTGCCTGCGCGCCGACCTCGACCATGCAACCCTCCACTGGAACCGTGCAACCCGAAGAACGGGCTCCACCCGATCGGGGAGCCCGCCGTCGAGCCTAGGGCATGTCCGGCGGTCGGCGTGCCTGGTCGCGGTCAGCGCTTCGTCTTGGCCGACTTCGGCGCGACGAGCCTGATCGCGGACCAGTCGCCGCTCGCCGGGATGTTGGAGGTCTGGGCGAGCCCCGCGGTGGACACGGCCTCGGCGATGTCACTCGGCTCGACGTGACCGGACCGGCCTGTCTTGGGCGTCAGCACCCAGATCACGCCGTCGTCGGACAGGGCGGTGGTGGCGTTGATCAAGGCGTCGGCGAGGTCGCCGTCCTCCTCGCGCCACCACAGCAGGACCACGTCCATGACCTCGTCGGAGTCCTCATCGAGCAGATCACCGCCCACCCGCTCCTCGATCGCGGCACGGAGGTCGTCGTCGACGTCCTCGTCCCAGCCGATCTCCTGGACCACGCTGCCCGGTTCGATCCCGAGCCTGTCGGCGACACCGATCTTGCCGGCGTCTTCCGCGGCGACCACGGCTTCCACTCCTCCAAGTACACAAGAGCGGCAGTCGGGGTACGACTGCCGCGATGTCACTACCAGTCGCGGCTAGCGAACACTGTCAGCCCCACCACGCGCAACCGTAAGGGCCAAGACACGCCGCATCGGGTACCCCCGAGTGAGGTGCCCGAACGGCATGAGGCAGGCTCTGCACACCTCCTATTCGCGCGCGCGAGAGAAACGATCCAGAGTTACTCACCGGTAGAGGTGACGGGACCGTGACTGTCGGGCGACGATGGAGTTGAGAAGACCCCGGAACGAGGAGATCCCTTGGCCCCGCAGAACCCCCCCGAGCGGGTACGCGTCATCCGTGACGGTCTGGCCGCCCACCTCCCCGACATCGACCCGGAGGAGACCGCGGAGTGGCTGGAGTCGTTCGACGCCGCGCTCAAGGGCGGCGGGCAGCAGCGCGCCCGCTACCTGATGCTGCGGCTGCTCGAGCGGGCCAGGGAGAGCCACGTCGGCGTCCCGTCGCTGACCAGCACGGATTACGTGAACACCATTCCCACCGAGCGCGAGCCGTGGTTCCCCGGCGACGAGGAGGTGGAGCGCCGCTACCGGGCCTGGATCCGGTGGAACGCGGCGATGACCGTGCACCGCGCGCAGCGCCCCGGCGTCGGCGTCGGCGGTCACATCTCGACCTACGCGTCGTCGGCCAGCCTCTACGAGGTCGGCTTCAACCACTTCTTCCGGGGCAAGGACCACCCCGGCGGCGGTGACCACGTGTTCGTGCAGGGCCACGCCTCTCCCGGCGTGTACGCCCGCGCGTTCCTCGAGGGCCGGCTGTCCGCCGAGCAGCTCGACGGCTTCCGCCAGGAGTTCTCGCACGCGGGACCGGGCGGCGGCCTGCCGTCGTACCCGCACCCGCGGCTGATGCCGGACTTCTGGGAGTTCCCCACCGTGTCCATGGGCCTCGGCCCGATGAACGCGATCTACCAGGCGCGGTTCAACCGCTACCTGCGCGACCGCGGTATCAAGGACACGTCCGACCAGCACGTGTGGGCGTTCCTCGGCGACGGCGAGATGGACGAGCCGGAGTCGCGCGGCCTGCTGCAGGTCGCGGCGAACGAGCAGCTGGACAACCTGACCTTCGTGGTGAACTGCAACCTGCAGCGCCTCGACGGCCCGGTCCGCGGCAACGGCAAGATCATCCAGGAGCTGGAGGCGTTCTTCCGCGGCGCGGGCTGGAACGTCATCAAGGTCATCTGGGGCCGCGAGTGGGACTCGCTGCTGCACGCCGACCGCGACGGCGCGCTGGTCAACCTGATGAACACCACGCCGGACGGCGACTACCAGACGTACAAGGCCAACGACGGCGCCTACGTCAAGGAGCACTTCTTCGGGCGCGACCCGCGCACGAAGGAGCTGGTCGCGCCGATGTCCGACGACGAGGTGTGGAACCTCAAGCGCGGCGGGCACGACTACCGCAAGGTCTACGCGGCGTACAAGGCGGCGGTGGAGCACCACGGCCAGCCGACGGTCATCCTCGCCAAGACCATCAAGGGCTACGGCCTGGGCCCGCACTTCGCGGCGCGCAACGCCACGCACCAGATGAAGAAGATGACCCACGAGGACCTGAAGCTCTTCCGGGACAGCCTGCGCATCCCGATCGAGGACAAGGACCTGGACCCGTACCTGCCGCCGTACTACCACCCCGGCAAGGACTCCCCGGAGATCCAGTACCTGCTGGAGCGGCGCAAGCAGCTCGGCGGGTTCGTGCCGGAGCGGCGGACCAAGTCCAAGGCGCTGGTGCTGCCGGGCGACAAGGTCTACGACGTGATCAAGCGGGGCTCGGGCAAGCAGGAGGTCGCCACCACGATGGCGTTCGTCCGGCTGGTCCGCGACCTGGCCAAGGACCCGGAGATCGGCGGCCGGATCGTGCCGATCATCCCGGACGAGGCGCGCACGTTCGGCATGGACTCGATGTTCCCGGCTCAGAAGATCTACAACCCGAACGGGCAGATGTACACCTCCGTGGACGCCCAGCTGATGCTGGCGTACAAGGAGAGCGAGCAGGGCCAGATCCTGCACGAGGGCATCAACGAGGCCGGTTCGACCTCGTCGTTCACCGCGGCGGGCACGTCCTACGCCACGCACGGCGAGCCGATGATCCCGATCTACATCTTCTACTCGATGTTCGGGTTCCAGCGGACCGGTGACGGCCTGTGGGCGGCGGCGGACCAGATGGCGCGCGGTTTCGTGCTCGGCGCCACGGCCGGTCGCACCACGCTGACCGGCGAGGGGCTCCAGCACGCCGACGGGCACTCGTTGCTGCTGGCGCACACCAACCCGGCCGTGGTGGCGTACGACCCGGCGTGGTCGTTCGAGGTGGCGCACATCGTCAAGGACGGCCTGCGGCGGATGTACGGCGAGAACGCCGAGAACATCTTCTACTACATGACCGTCTACAACGAGCCGTACCAGCAGCCGGCCGAGCCCGAGGGCCTGGACGTGGACGGCCTGCTCAAGGGCCTGTACCGGTACCAGGTGGCGCCGGCGCAGGCCGGGCCGCGGGCCCAGCTGCTGGCCTCGGGCGTGGCCATGCCGTGGGCGGTCAAGGCGCAGCAGGTGCTCGCCGACGAGTGGGGCGTGCAGGCCGACGTGTGGTCGGCGACGTCGTACTCGGAGCTGCGGCGCGAGGCGGTCGAGGTCGACCGGCACAACCTGCTGCACCCCGACCAGGAGCCCCGCGTGCCGTACGTCACGCAGGCGCTGGCGGACGCGGCGGGTCCCGTGGTGGCGGTGTCGGACTGGATGAGCGCGGTGCCGGACCTGATCCGGCCGTACGTGCCGACCGACATGACCACGCTGGGCACCGACGGGTTCGGCTTCTCCGACACCCGGCCGGCGGCGCGGCGGCACTTCCTGGTCGACACGGAGTCGATCGTGGTGGCCACGCTGGCGGCGTTGGCCAAGCGCGGCGAGATCCAGCAGTCGCTGGTCGTGCAGGCGGCCCGGAAGTACAAGATCGACGACGTGAGCGCGGCGGGCCCGTCCACGTCGGACGCCGGTCTGGCCTGATCGTCACCCTCGGGGGCGGCACGCGTGGTGACGCGGCCGCCCCCGAGGCGTGTCCGCAGTAGTGCGGCCGACCAGCGGAACTATCCGCTTTGCCGCTGCGGGATGTGATCCGCCCCATAGACTTGCCCCCACAATCCGGCGTTCCAACGAGGGGTCGGGGTGGGGACGCAGCCGCAGCACGCGTTGCACCGCACGGTCGTGGTCGTCGACGTGTCCGCGTTCGGTCGGCGGTTGCGCGTGCCGCAGGAGGAGATCAGGCGCGGGCTGTACGCGGCGCTGGAGGCGGCGTTCGACGACAACGGGCTGGACTGGTCGGCGACCCACCACGAGGACCGCGGCGACGGCGTGTTCGTGCTCGTGCCGCCCGACGTGCCCAAGAGCCGGGTGGTGGACGGCGTGCCGCACGCGTTGCTCGGCGAGCTGCGCCGGTACAACGCGACCCGCAACGAGGACGCCCGCATGCGGCTGCGGATGGCGATCACGGCGGGCGAGGTGCAGCACGACGAGCACGGCGTGGTCGGCGACGAGGTGACGCTGGCGTTCCGGCTGCTCGACTCCAAGCCGCTGCGGGAGGCGCTGGACGGCTCGACCGCGGTGTTCGCGCTGATCGTCTCCGACCGGTTCTACGACGACGTGGTGCGGCCCGACCCGGCGCTGGACCCGGAGTCGTTCCGCCGCGTGAGCGTGGACGTCAAGGAGGTCCACGGGCGCGCGTGGCTGCACGTGCCGGACCGCGCCGCGCCCGCCCCCGCGCCGAAGCCGAAGAAGGCGCCGCGCCGACGCCCCAAGCCGCCGTGGGCTCGGCTCGGGCTGACCGTGCTGCTGGTCGGGGCGGGCGCGGTGGACGCCTTCGGCGCGCGGCCGCCCGTCGTGCCGCCCTGCCCTCCCCCGGTCCAGTTGAACGTGCTGGTGTCGGCCGAGAAGGAGGCGGTGGTCCGCTCGCTCGCGCTGGAGCTGGAGAACGACTCCGCGGGCTGCAAGGAGTTCAACGTCCTGGTGTTCACGGGCAAGTCGTCCGACCAGGGCGCGGCCGAGGCGCTGGGACGCGGCTGGCAGCCGGGCGACCTGACGGCGGAGGGCCCCGAGCCGCACGTGTGGCTGCCGGACAGCACCGCCGAGGTGCGGGCGATCGAGGACGCCCTGAGCCGGCGCTCGGACGTGGAGCTGCACGTCCGGGCAGGGGTGGCGCTGTCGCCGGTGGTGCTGGGCGCGTCGGAGGAGCTGGCCGGGCAGATCGCGCCGGACGACGAGTTCGAGTGGCGGCACGTGGCGCGGCCCGCGGCGGTGGACACGACCTCGGGCGTCGGCCTCCTGGCGGCGTCCGCGTTGGCGCAGGCGGAGCTCGGCCCGGACCTGGACTCGCACCGCGCGGCGCGGGTGCTGCACGACATCACCCGGCGCACGAGCACCGACGCGCCGTGCGCGGGCGACGTGGCGCTGGTCGGGTCGGAGCAGGCGGTGGCGCGCACCGAGGGCTGCCGGGTGCTCTACCCCCGCGACGGCGCGCTGGTGCTGGACCACCCGTTCGTGGAGGTCGCCCGGCCGCAACGGCCGAACCCGCGGCGGCAGCGGATCGTGCAGCGGCTGCTGGAGCACCTGCGGTCCCCCTCCGCGCAGGACCAGTTCAAGCGCGCGGGGTTCCGCGACCTGGCCTGGAACGTGATCGCGCGACCGGGTTCGGGCGTGCGGCCGGACCGACCGCAGGCGCTGTCACCCCAGCTCGACCCGAGGGAGGTCCGGGAGGCGTGGGAGGCGGCGAGCAGGCCGCGGGTGATCGGGGTGGCCGGTGACGGCTCGGCGGCGGCGGACCTGTTCGCGTCCCGGGTCCGGACGTTGGTCGGTCCGCGTGACCGGGTGGTGACGCTGCCGTTGACGGAGGGCGTGTTCGAAGCGGGCGCCGCGCAGCACGCGCACGTCGTGGTGCTGGTGTCGGCGACGCAGGTCCCGTCGATCCCCAAGACCGCCGGCGGTCCCGTCCGGGTGGTGGCCGTCGGGTTCACGGAGGGCGCGTGCGCGGCCTCAGCGCCTCTCTACGAGGCCGCGCTGGCCCACGGAGGGCAGTGCCAGGGGATCTTCGACCGGAACGGCTCCGGGGCCACTCAGCGCCAGGAAGACGCCCTGGACGCCATAGCGCGCGCTGCGTGGGGAGGGTGACCTTGATCCGTGTCCCGCTGTCGCTGGTGGCGCTCCTGGCGCTCCTGGCGGCCTGCACGACCCCGGTCCGGGACGACGCGGCGGACGGCGTCGGGCCGATCACGTTCGTGGACGGCCGCGACACCACCGCGGACCGGCAGGTGCACGAGCTGGTCGACCGCTGGAACGAGCGGGCCAGCAGGCGCGAGCAGGTGGAGTTCGTGGAGATGCCGACGTCCACCGACGCGCACCGGGCCCAGCTGACCGCGCGGTCGCAGGACCTGAAGGGCGTGCGCGGCAGCCCGGAGTGCTACGACGTGATGGCCGTGGACACGGTGTGGACGGCGCCGTTCGCCGCGGCGGGGCACTTGGAGCCGCTGGACCCGGCCGAGTTCGACGTGGGCCGGATGCTGCCGGAGTCGGTGAACGCGGCGAGGTCGCCGGACGGGGGCGAGCTCTGGGCGATCCCGTGGCGCAGCGACGCCGGGTTGCTCTACTACCGCAAGGACGTGCTCGCGGAGGAACGGGTGGACCCGCCGACCTCGTGGCAGGAGCTGCGGCGGCAGGCGAGCGAGATCGCGCCGCACCACGACCTGGACGGCTTCGTCGGCCAGTTCGGGCGCTACGAGGGCCTGGTCGTGAACATGGCCGAGGCGGTCTGGGCGCACGGCGGCGACCTGGAGCGCCTGGACGCCGCCGAGACGAAGGCGGGCGTGCGTGCCGTCGCCGACGGCTTCGCGCAGGGCTGGATCCCGCGCGAAGCCCGCGACTACGACGAGCTGGCCTCGCTGGAGGCGTTCCAGTCCGGTCGGGCGCTGTTCATGCGCAACTGGCCGTTCGCCGGGCCGGTGCTGGACGGCGACGAGTCGGAGGTGCGCGACAAGTGGGGCAAGGTGGCGCTGCCGTGGCCCAGCGCGCTGGGCGGGTGGAACCTGGCCGTGTCGCGGTGCTCGGCGAACCAGAAGACCGCCCGCGAGTTCATCAAGTTCATCACCCGCGACGACAACCAGCGGCGCATGAGCAGGCTCGCCGGGTGGGCGCCCACCTCCCGCGCGCTGTACGAGGAGCCGGACCTGGTGCCGCGCGAGCTGCGGGACAGCCTGCTCGGCGCCCGGATCCGACGCCCGTCGCCGCACTACGACGAGCTGACCGGCGTGATGCAGGAGAGCCTGCACCACGTGCTGGACAACCCGGACTCGGTCGACCAGTCGCTGGACCAGCTCGCGGACGACCTCGCCAGGGCCGCCGAGGGCCGTTAGGCGGCGGCGGCGACGCGCCTGGTGGTCTGCTTCGCGGCGCGGTTCCAGTCGATCCAGCCGCGGATCACCAGGACGGCGAAGACCGTGTAGACGAGCGCGCTGAACCACAGCCCGGACTGGATCTGCAACGGCACGCCGATCGCGTCCACCACCAGCCACACCAGCCAGAACTCGACCAGGCCGAGGCCCTGGAGGGTGAAGGCGAGCACGGTCCCGACGAAGATCGCGGCGTCCGGCCACGGCGCCCACGAGGCGTCCAGCGCGTCCAGCAGCAGCGCGAACGCGACCGTGCCGAGGACGAAGGCCGCCGCCACGGCGAGGCGTTCCCGCGCGGTGCCCTTGCGGACCACCACGCCGAACACCGGGTCGCGCCGGCGCGTCCACGCCCACCAGCCGTAGAGCGTGATCAGCGCGATCACCACCTGGCGCGCGGCCGTGCCACCGAGCTGCGCGGACACGTAGACCACGAACAGCAGCGCGACCGAGACCAGCTGCACGGGCCAGGTCCACAGCGAGCGCTTCTGCGCCAGGTACACCACGACCAGGGCGAAGACCTGGCCGATGAACTCGGCCCAGGACACCTTCTGCCCGAACACCGTGAAGCCCTGCTCCATCAAGACGTGCACCGCGTCCTCCATCCCCGACAGGCGTCCCCGGGGCATGGCAGGCCGACGGCACACGCGCGCCTCCCATCCGGACTTTCACCGTCGGCCCCGGAATTCCACCGGATCAACCGCCCTGGTGGGCGGGTCGCGGGCTGTCACCGCCGGTTCGGATTTCCACCGAGCCCCGGAGCGCGTGTCTCTCATTGCGTCGGAACATCATCTCGCCCGGAACTGTTCCTGGGGTGATCGACGGCACAGTGCGCACGATCCGAGAACGCACCCACTCGTGGTCATCTCGACTTCAGCGCCGGTACACCGGCGGCCGGTAGCTTCCGCCGAATGCGAATCCTGCTCATGGCCGCGGTGGTGCCGCTGCTCATCGCCTCTTCACCCGGGCCGGACGTGGTGGTGCCGGTCGCGCAGACCCGCGCGTTCGTCGACGACGCGTCCGGGCTGCCGGCCAACGCCGACGCCGACGACCCGGCGATCTGGGTGCACCCGCGCTCGGCCCGGCAGAGCGTCGTGCTGGGCACGTTGAAGGAGGGCGGGCTGGCCGCGTTCGACCTGGCCGGTCGGACCCTCGGCACCTACCCGGCGCCGCTGCCGCCGACGCCGGAGGCCAAGCCCGGCCGGTTCAACAACGTCGACGTGCTCGGGCGGGTGCCGGTCGGCGGGCGTTCCCGGGACCTGGCGTTCGTCAGCGACCGCGGCCGGGACCGGATCCGGGTCTACGAGATCGACGGTCGCGGCGCGGCGGCGGGTGCCGCGGTGGTGCGGGACGTGACCGACCCGGGCGCGCGGCCGGTGTTCTCCTCGTCGGAGGAGGAAGTGGACGACCAGCGCACCGCCTACGGCCTGGCGGCCGGGTTCGTCGGCCGCACGCCGGTCGTCGTGACGAACCGGCGCAACGAGACCAGGGTCGCGTTGCTGCGCGTGACGGCGGGCCCGGGCGGTTCGGTCGGCACGGCGGTGGTGGCGGCGCTGGACCTGCCGTCGTCGTTCCCGCTGCCCGACGGCACGACCTGGACGCCGTGCGGCGAGCCGGGTGAGGGCCCCCAGTTGGAGGGCATGGTGGTCGACTCCGAGCACGGCGTGCTGTACGCGGCGCAGGAGGACGTCGGCATCTGGCGCGTGCCGCTGCGGGCGACCGGTTTCGGCACGCCCGCGCTGATCGACAAGGTTCGCTCGTTCGGGGTACCGCAGACCTACGACCCGGAGACCGAGGAGTGCTCCGTCTCCGGCGCCGACCCCGGCTTCGGCGGCCGGCACCTGACCGCCGACGCCGAGGGGCTCACCGTCGGCGACGACTACCTCATCGCGTCCAGCCAGGGCGACTCGCGGTTCGTGGCCTACGAGCGGACCGGCCGCAACTCCTACGTCGGCGAGTTCGTCGTCGGCGCGGGCCGGGGCAACGACTCGGTCGAGCACTCCGACGGCGCGCACCTGGTGACCGCCGACCTCGGGCCCGCCTACCCGGAAGGGCTGCTCGTCGTGCACGACGGCGAGCGCACCCCGACCGCGGGCGACCTGCCGACCACCGGCTTCGCGTACGTGAGCTGGGAGGACGTGCTCGACGAGCTGGACTGACCGAGAACGCCGACAGGCCGCCGCCCGTGCTACCGGGTGGCGGCCTGTCGGCGTTCTCGGGGGTGTCAGCGCCCTTCGGGGCGGGGCGGCATCTGCATGCCGGCGGGCGGGGTCGGCGGGTCCACCGGGCCCTGCCTGGCCGGGCGGGCCGCGGCGGTCACGGGCTCCTGCGCGCGAGCCGTCGCCGAGTCCTCCGCGCGACGCGGGGCGGGCGTGATGTGCGCCGACTCCTCCTGGATGCGGTTGAGCCAGCCCTCCCAGCGCTGCTGCATCGGGCGGATCAGGCCGCCGCCGACGCCGATCACGATCACGCCGCCGACCGTGGCCAGCACCGTGATGAGGACCGGCATGGTGACCGCGACGGCGATGCCGAGCTGGTTGAGCGCGGCGATGACACCGAGCGCGACGATGAAGCCGTACGTGATGTTGCCCAGGATCCGCGCGTACGGGCGGCCGCCCAGCGCGCCGGTCACCAGGCCCTTGAGGGCCTTGCCGATCGCGGCGGCGACGAGCACCAGGACGATGGCCACCACGATGCGCGGCAGGTACGCGATGACGTCGTTGAGGAGGGCGCTCACCGCGTTGCCGGTGCCGAACACGCCGAACGCGAGCTGCAGGGCGATCAGCAGCACGAAGTAGTAGACCAGCTTGACGATCAGGTTGGAGGCGTCGATCGGGGACTTCGACATCGCGCCGCCGAGGCCGGACCGCTCCACGAGCCGGTCGAAGCCGACCCGCTTGAGCAGGAACCCGACCGCCTTGGACAGCGCCTTGGCGATCAGCCACCCGATGAACAGCACGACCAGGAAGCCGAGGAGTTTCGGCACGAACGTGGCCACCATCGTCCACGCCTGCCCGAGTCCTTCGGTGATCTGGGTACCCACGACGACCCTCCTTCGCTTTCGCTTGTGGTCGAGATCGTTTCTCAGCCCGCATCACCCGGCAACCTGAAGTGGTGGCACGAAAGGGTGACTGACGTGGCGGTTCTCGCGTCGGCAGTCCAGAGTGGAATCACCGGTGGGGACCGGGGAGAGGGAAACGCCCGGCGCGGAGGTTCTCGCGCCGGGCGTTTTCGCGTCTCGTGCTCGCCTGGGTGGCGGTCTCGATTCAGAACAGGGCGGACAGGCCGCGGCCGGCGAGGTAGGCCTGCACGTGCGCCGCCGAGGTCGCCTGGTTCACGTCCGGCCGCGGGTCGCCGGGGCAGTTGGAGCTGCTCGGCGGCAGCACGCCGTCGATGAGGTACCGGTTGACGGCCCGGTCCACGCACGCGTTGCCGCTGCCGTAGACGCCGTGCTTGCCCTCGTCCCGCACGGTGACCAGGTTGTGCCCGAGGCGTTCCGCCATGGCCGGTCCGCTCTCGTACTGGGTCTGGGTGTCGCCCTCCGCCTGCACGATCACCCCGACGGGGTAACCCTCGCGCTTGAGGGTCACGGGGGGCTCCGGCGGCGTGAAGCTGCGGAAGGCGCACGTGGTCGGCGCCGCGCGCAGGACGCCGAAGCCGTACGGGTAGCGGTCGCGGAAGACCCTCATGTCCTCGTAGTACGTCTCGAGGTCGGTCGGCCAGTCGACCTCGCACGTCACCGTGTGGAACACGCCGGAGACCAGCTCCTCGCGCGCCTCGCCGGCCATCAGCGCGCCGGACTCGGACGACGAGCCCGCCTTGAGCCCGGCCACCAGCACGGCGAGCTCGGACCACAGTGGACGGTAGCGCGCGCCGACGCCGACGGCCGCGTCGAAGCGGGTGCGGTCCTGCTCGCCGACCGGGGCTTGGGCGAGGGTCGTCGCGACCGCCTCGACGGTGCCCACCACCTCTTCGGCGGTCGCGCCGAGGGCGAACCGGGCGTGGTGCTCGGCGACCCAGGCCGACCACGCCTCGACGTTGCGCCGGTACGCCACCGCCTGCGCCCGGAACTGCTCGCGCCAGACCCACTCCGGGTGCACGGCCGAGTCCAGCACGCTGCGGTCCAGGCGCGCCGGGAACAGCGTGCCGTACACCGCGCCCAGGTAGGTGCCGTAGGAGTAGCCCAGGTAGTTGATCTTCTCCTCGCGCAGCACGGCCCGCACCACGTCGAGGTCGCGCGCGGTGTTGGCGGTGTTGACGAACGGCCGGATGCCGCCGGCGGAGCGGTGGCAGGCGTCCTCGGCGGCCTGCGCCTCGGCGGCCCACTTCGGGAACTCGGAATCAGCCGGTCGGGTGTCGATGGTGGCCAGTTCCGGGACCGTGCGGCAGTTCAGCGCGGTCGACCCGCCGACGCCGCGCGGGTCGAACCCGATCAGGTCGTACACCTTCGCCAGCTCGCTGCCGGCCAGGAACGACGGCATGCCCAGGCCCGAGCCGCCCGGACCGCCCGGGTTGAGCACGAGGACGCCGCGCCTGCGAGCGGGCTCCAGGGCCTTCTTGCGGCTGATGACCAGCGATATCCGCTCGGCGCCCGGTCGTGCGTAGTCCAGCGGCAGCACCAGTTCGGCGCACTCCAGCTGCTGCTTGCAGGCCGACCAGGTGAGCTGCTGGGCGTGGAACTCGGCCAGCGGATCGCCGCGCTCCGTTCCGAACGACGGCACGACCGCCGTCGCCAGCACGGCGGCGACCACCAGGCCGACTGACATGTACCTGCGCACGAGACCCTCCCAGGCGAGCCGGTCAGAACGCCACCGACGGTAAGGGGATCGGCGCGGAGCGTCAGGGCGTGTCACTCGTTGGTGGCGTTGTGCGCACCCGTGCGATCGTGAGGGGTATGACCAGCTCAACCTCGTTGTCGCGGGCCACCTTGCGAACGCTGCAACGGGCGTCGGGCGACCTGGCCGCGGCGAGCGTGGCCGAGATGGAGGAGCGCCTGCCCTGGTTCCGGCGGATGCCCGCCGACCAGCGGGCGGGCGTGCTGCTGCTGATCCAGAACGGGGTCGCAGGGTTCGTGTCCTGGCTGCACGACCCGCAGCAGGCGATCCGGCTGACCGCCGAGGCGTTCCGCTCCGCGCCCAAGGACATCTCGCGGTGGGTGAGCCTGCGGCAGACCGTGGAGCTGGTGCGGATCGCGCTGGGGCTGTTCGAGGAGCTGCTGCCCAAGCTGGCCGAGAACGAAGCCGAGCGCGCGTTGCTCACCGAGGGCGTGCTGCGGTACGGGCGGGAGATCGCGTTCTCCGCGGCCACGTCGTACGCGGCGGCGGCCGAGGCGCGCGGCGCGTGGGACGCCCGGCTGGAGGCGCTGGTCGTGGACGGCATCGTGCGTGGCGACGCGGAGGAGTCGTTGCTGTCGCGGGCCACCGCGCTCGGCTGGGACCCGGCCGCCGAGGCGACCGTGCTGGTGGGCAACCCGCCGTCGGACGACCCGCCGGCGGTGGTGTTCGAGGTGCGCAGCCGGGCGGCCCGGGTCGGGCGGCCGGTGCTGCTGAGCGTGCAGGGCTCGCGGCTGGTCGTGGTGGTCGGCGGCGAGACGGAGCGCAGCGAGTCGCTGGTGCGGATGTCGGAGGCGTTCGGGCCGGGCCCGGTGGTGGCCGGCCCGACCGTGACGAGCCTGGCCGACGCCCACCGCAGCGCGGGCGACGCGCTGTCCGGGCTGCGGGCCGTCGTGGGGTGGCCCGCCGCGCCACGGCCGGTGCGGTCGCTCGACCTGCTGCCGGAGCGGGCGCTGGCGGGCGACCCGGAGGCCGAGTGGCAGCTGGTCGACCGGGTGGCCAGGCCGCTGGAGGAGGCGAGCGGCTCGCTGCTGGAGACCGTGGACGCGTTCCTCGAGGTGGGCGGCGTGCTGGAGGCGTGCGCGCGGAAGCTGTTCGTGCACCCGAACACGGTGCGCTACCGGCTCAAGCGGGCCACCGAGCTGACCGGGCGCAACGCGAACGACCCCCGTGACGCCCTGGTGCTGCGGGTCGCGCTCGCCGTGGGACGACTGGCCCGTGCCCGCGGTCTTTGGTGACCCATGCGGACGACCCCCGTCCGAGTGTGACGGACGACGCATCTGGCGTTTGGGCCGGGATCGACAACACGCGACGTCGTTCTACGTTCATCTACGAGTCACATTTGTAGAGACCCTACAAGCCACGGTCTCCGGTTTCGTCAGTGGCGACATCACCGGAAAGCGCCCCGAGCGTGTTCAGTGAGCGGGTGATCGCGCTCCTCGCCCCCGGACAGGGGTCCCAGACACCCGGCATGCTCGCACCCTGGCTCGAGGTCGAGGGTGCCGCCGAGCGCGTTGCCGCGTGGTCCGAGGCAACCGGTCTGGACCTGGCCCGGCTGGGCACCACGGCGGACGCGGACGAGATCAAGGACACCGCCGTCACCCAGCCGCTGGTGGTCGCGCTCGCCCTGCTGGCCTACGAGGAGCTGCGCCGCCGGGTCGAACTGCCCGCCGACACCATCGTCGGCGGCCACTCGGTCGGCGAGCTGGCCGCCGCCGCCATCGCGGGCGTGCTGAGCACCGACGACGCCGTGGCGCTCGCCGCGGTGCGCGGCGCCGAGATGGCCGCCGCCTGCGCGTTGACGCCGACCGGCATGGCCGCGGTGCTCGGTGGCGAGGAGGACGAGGTGCTGGCCCGGCTCGACGAGCTCGGCCTGGTCGGCGCGAACCGCAACGGCGCGGGCCAGATCGTGGCCGCGGGCCCGCTGGACGCGCTGGCCGCGCTCGTGGAGCAGCCGCCCGGCCGGGCGAAGATCCGCACGCTGAAGGTCGCGGGCGCGTTCCACACCCGGTTCATGGCGCCCGCCGAGGAGGCGTTGCGCGCCCGTGCCGCCGGGATCGTGGTGAAGGACGCCGCGCTGCCGCTGCTGTCCAACGCCGACGGCGCGGTCGTGTCCGCCGGCGACGAGGTGCTGAGCCGACTGATCTCCCAGGTGACCCGCCCCGTGCGGTGGGACGCCTGCCAGGCAACCCTGGCCGGGCACGGCGTGACCGCGGTGGTCGAACTGCCGCCCGCGGGCGCGCTGACCGGCCTGGCCAAGCGCGAACTGAAGGGCACACCCACCTTGGGCCTCAAGACCCCCGACCAGCTCGACCAGGTCGTCGAGATGATCACGGCGACACCGTCGGAGGTGGCCGAGTGACCACCTTCTCCATGCCGACCGGCTCGGTCGGCACCCGCATCCTGGGCCTGGGCAGCTACCAGCCCGAGACCATCGTCAGCAACCACGACCTGAGCCTGCGGATGGACACCTCGGACGAGTGGATCCGCGACCGGGTCGGCATCGCCAACCGCCGCGTGGCCAAGCCGGACGAGCTGCTGGTCGACATGGCGGTCGAGGCGGGCGTCAAGGCCGTGGCCGACGCCGGGTTGACGCCGTCGGACATCGGCGCGGTCATCGTGGCCACCTGCACCATGCCGTCCCAGATCCCCAACGCGGCGGCGCAGGTCGCCGACCGGATCGGGATCGCGGGCGCGCCCGCGTTCGACCTGAACGCCGCGTGCGCGGGCTTCTGCTACGCCCTGGGCACCGCGTCGGACCTGGTCCGGGCGGGCACGGCGAAGCACGTGCTGGTCATCGGCGCGGAGAAGCTGACCGACTGGGTCGACCCCGGCGACCGGTCCACCGCGATCATCTTCGCCGACGGCGCGGGCGCGGCGGTCGTGGGTCCGTCCGAGGACCCGGCCATCGGCCCGGTGTCGTGGGGCAGCGCGGGCGACCTCGTCGACATGATCCACATCAAGGACCGGGCGTCGTTCATCTTCCAGGAGGGCCAGTCGGTCTTCCGCTGGGCGACCACGCAGATCGCGCCGATCGCGCTCAAGGCGATCGAGCTGGCCGGCCTGCAGGTGTCCGATGTGGACGTCTTCGTGCCGCACCAGGCGAACCTGCGCATCGTCGAGGCCATCGCGAAGCGGTTGCACGCCAAGGGTGCGCGTGAAGACCTCGTGATCGCGCGTGACATCGTGGACTCCGGCAACACCTCGTCCGCTTCGATCCCCCTCGCGCTGGACCACATGCGCGCGGCGGGAGAGGTGCGCAGCGGTGACGTGGCGCTGCTCGTCGGCTTCGGAGCGGGCCTGTCCTACGCGGGACAGGTCGTCCGGCTGCCGTGACCGCAAATCGAGACTCCGGTGGGACCAACCAGCCGGCGAAGCACGAAGGAAGGGATTTTCAGTGAGCAACGAGGACATCCAGAAGGGGCTCGCCGAGATCGTCGAGGAGGTCGCCGGTGTCGAGGCGGCCGACGTGACGGCTGACAAGTCCTTTGTGGACGACCTGGACATCGACTCGCTGTCCATGGTGGAGATCGCCGTGCAGGCCGAGGACAAGTTCGGCGTGAAGATCCCGGACGACGAGCTGGCCAACCTCAAGACCGTGGGCGATGCGGTCAACTACATCGCCAGCAACGCATGACCAGTAGCAACGACGTCGTCGTCACCGGGCTGGGTGCCACCACCCCGCTCGGTGGCGATGTCGCCTCCACCTGGGATGCGCTCCTGGCCGGCCGCAGCGGTGTGAAGCCGCTGATCGGTGGCTTCGCGGAGCGGTTCGAGCTGCCCGTGCGGATCGCCGCGCAGCTCGCGGTCGAGCCGACCGAGGTGCTGCCGCGCGTCGAGGCGCGCCGGCTGGACCGCTGCGAGCAGGTCGCGGTGGTCGCCGCCCGCCAGGCGTGGGCGGACTCGGGGCTCGGCGAGGACGAGGTCGACCTGGAGCGGCTGGGTGTCGTGATCGGCACCGGCATCGGCGGCGCGATGACGCTGCTGGACCAGGACGACCTGATCGAGGCGTCCGGCCTGCGCAAGGTCTCGCCGCTGACCGTGCCGATGCTCATGCCCAACGGCCCGGCCGCGCACGTCGGCCTCGCCCTCAAGGCGCGCGCGGGCGTGCACGCGCCGGTGTCGGCCTGCGCGTCCGGCGCCGAGGCGCTGGCCTGGGCGTGGCGGATGCTCAAGACCGGCGAGGCGGACGTGGTCGTGGCCGGTGGCGCGGAGGCGTGCATCACCACCATCACCATGGCGGGCTTCATCCAGGCCCGGACCATGAGCACCCGCAACGACGACCCGGAACGCGCGTCGCGCCCGTTCGACGTCAACCGGGACGGGTTCGTGCTCGGCGAGGGCGCCGGGATCATGGTGCTGGAGCGCGAGGACTTCGCCCGCGCCCGCGGCGCCCGGATCTACGGCAAGCTCGCGGGCATCGGCACCACCTCCGACGGCTACCACATCACCGCGGCCGACCCGGAGGGCATCGGTCAGTCCCGGGCCATCACGAAGGCGCTCCGCTCCGCGGACGTCGACCCGGCCGACGTCGGCCACGTCAACTGCCACGCGACGTCCACCCCGGTGGGCGACGTGATCGAGCCGCAGGCCGTGCGCCGCGCGATCGGCGACCACCCGGTGCTGACCGCGCCCAAGGGCAACCACGGCCACCTGCTCGGCGCCTCGGGCGCGGTGGAGGCGATCACCACGCTGCTGTCGGTCCGCGACGGCATCGTGCCGCCGACGCTGAACCTGGACGACCAGGACCCGAGGGTGCAGCTGGAGGTCGTGACCGGCGAGCCGCGCAAGATCGAGCTGAGCGCCGCGGTGAACAACTCGTTCGGGTTCGGCGGGCACAACGTGTCGCTCGTCTTCACCCAGGCCTGATCCGTCCCACGAGGAGCTCCGCGATGACTGCCCTTGCGTCCAGGCCGGTGGACCCGGTCGCGGACGGCGACGCCGACCCGCGCGATCCGGAGGTCCGGCTCGCGCAACTGCTCGACCCGGGGTCCGTCGCACCGCTGCGGCCCCGCGACGGCAGCGGCATGTTCGCCGTGCGCGGCCGGATCAACGGCGCGAAGGTGGTCGCGTACTGCAGCGACGCCACGCGGATGGGTGGCGCGCTCGGTTCCGAGGGGTGCCGGCACATCGTCGAGGCGATCGACGTCGCGGTGCGCGAGCGCACACCGGTGATCGGCGTCTGGCACTCCGGCGGCGCGCGGCTGCCGGAGGGCGTGGAGTCGTTGGACGGCATGGGCCAGATGTTCGCCGCGATGATCCGGGCGTCCGGCCGGGTGCCGCAGATCTCCGTGGTGGTCGGCCCGGCGGCGGGCGGTGGGGCGTACGGCCCGGCGCTGACCGACGTGGTGATCATGGCTCCGGCCGGCAAGGTCTTCGTGACCGGGCCGGACGTGGTCCGCTCGGTGACCGGCGAGCAGATCGACATGGACGGTCTCGGCGGCGCGGAGGCGCACGGGCGCAAGTCCGGTGTCGTGCACGTGATCGCGGACGACGAGCCGGACGCCTACGAGCGGGCGCGGCGGATCACCGGGCTGTTCGCCCAGCCCGGCGTGTTCGACCTGCACTCGGTGCCGGACGGCGACGACCTGCGGGCGTTGCTGCCGGAGCAGCCGCAGCGGGCCTACGACGTCAAGCCGCTGGTGCGGGCGATCCTGGACGACGACTCGTTCGAGGAGTTGCAGGCCAAGTGGGCGCCGAACGTCGTGGTCGGCCTCGGTCGGCTCGGCGGGCGCACGGTCGGCGTGATCGCGAACAACCCGATCCGCAAGGGCGGGTGCCTCGACTCGCTGTCGGCGGAGAAGGCGGCGCGGTTCGTGCGGATGTGCGACGCGTTCGGCGTGCCGCTGCTGGTGCTGGTGGACGTGCCGGGGTACTTGCCGGGCGTCGGCCAGGAGTGGGACGGCGTGGTGCGGCGCGGCGCGAAGCTGCTGCACGCGTTCGGCGAGGCGGTCGTGCCGCGGGTGACGTTGGTGACGCGCAAGTCGTACGGCGGCGCGTACATCGCGATGAACTCGCGGTCGCTCGGCGCGACGGCGGTGTTCGCGTGGCCGATCGCCGAGGTGGCCGTGATGGGCGCCAAGGCCGCGGTCGGCATCCTGCACCGCAAGAAGCTGGCCGCCGTGCCGGACGAGGAGCGCGAGGCGTTGCACGCGCGGCTCGTCGAGGAGCACGAGCGGATCGCGGGCGGCGTGGACCGGGCGATCGCGATCGGCGTGGTGGACGAGGTCGTCGAGCCGACCAGGACGCGGCGCAAGTTGGCGCAGGCCCTCGCGGCGGCGCCGGCGGGCCGGGGCGCGCACGGCAACATCCCGCTGTAGGGGGTGCCGGCGTTCGGTGGGGTCGCCGCAGTCGGGGGGCGACCCCACTGCCGCGTGTTCCGAACGTCCGGCTCGGGGGTCCTGAACGCAGGGACACGCGTGGTCAGCAGGCGGTGAACTGGGAGGTCGAGCCCTCGGTCCCGAGGTCGACCCGGAACGCGCCCCGTTCCTCCTGCAAGGGGTAGACGACGCGCCAGTGGATGCAGTCGGCCTGGAGCTCGGCCGGCGCCTTGACCACGTCCTGGGTGCTGGTGAACGTCATCAGCACCCGCAGCCTGCTCTGCGAGACCGACTCGATCCGGTGCACCAGGATCGACCCGTCCCGCGAGCTCTCGTAGTCCGACAGCCACCGCGACTTCGGCGTCTGGCCGACCCGGTGCGCGGTCACGGTCTTGGCCCACTGCTCGTAGTCGTGGCCGTTGATCGCGTCGAAGAACTGCTGGAGCACCTCGCGCACGCGCTGGCCGTCGGGGTGCTGCGCCGCGTCGACGCTCAGCTGCACGACCCCGCTGCCCGGCTGCGCGCTGCGGGGCACCGAACCGGACTGCCCCGAACCGGGCGCCGCGACCTGGTCGCCCTGGGGCACGGTGGGCCGCTGGTAGGCCTCACGCGCCAGCACGCCGACGCCCGCGGTCGTGGCGGCGATCAGGAGCACGGCGGGCAGCAGCAGGCGTGCGGACACCCTTGGAGGGTGCCACAGCACCCGCACGTGCCGGTAACCACCCGGACGGCCCAGCGGATGACCCGCACAATGCGGTTTGAACGCCCGGACACCACTACCCACAATGACCATCAACCGGTCGAATCCGCACTTTCCCGCAATATAGGGACGACACCGTCCCGAATAGCCGGAACAGAACCCGACCGGCTCTTGCGACACGCTCCGTGACCGATCCCGCAATTCAGCGGAGAAGCCTCGAAACCGCAGGTGAGCACCGTCGAACGCGAAGAACGATCGCGTTTCGTTTAGTCTCCTCCGGTAGGCGGTTTCCGCACTCTCGTGAGGCTAAACATCGCGATCGGGTGACTTCTGAGCACCTATACCCACCTGCAGTGCGAAACCGAGCCCTACTCATTCGCACGAACGGACGTCAACACCCCCCGAAATGGTGGATTGGCTTGTCCGCCACCGACGTGCGGGAATAACCCGGTCCCGCAAATCGCAAGGAGGCGAATCCCGTGGACCTCCGCTATGAGGCCTACTGCTTCGCGGACCGTCTGTTCTACGACGTGCAAAGCCACGCGGAAACCGCCGAAGACGATTTTTCGCAAGTGCTCCCCGCGTTGCCGGAAGGGTGGACGCAGGGTGACCGCAACATCTGGCGGCACGTGCACCCCGAAGGCGTCGCACTGCCCAAGCAGGGCTGGAAGGTGCACGTCTCGGCCACCGTGCTGAACGCGGGCGAAGTGCTGCTGAAGTCCTACGAGTACCTCATCGCGCGCCGCATCCCCTTCAAATACCTGCGCACCCGGTCGATCGTGCTGGCCCGCAACTCGAAGTACGCGCCGCGCGAGGGCAGCGGCAAGCTCATCACCATCTACCCGGCCGACGAAGCGGAACTGGAGTCGACGCTCCTCGAGTTGTCCGAGATCCTCGACGGCCAGGCGGGCGCGTACATCCTCAGCGACCTCCGCTACGGCGCCGGTCCGTTGTTCGTCCGCTACGGCGGGTTCGTCGAGCAGTGGCTGGAGCGGGACGGCAAGCGCGTGCTGGCCATCGAGGGCCCCGACGGCGCGCTCGTGCCCGACCAGCGCAAGGCGACGTTCTGGCTGCCGGACTGGGTGAAGCTGCCCGCGTGCCTGGAGGAGCACCTGGCCGTGCGCCGGTCCGGTGACGCCGACGCGTTCCCGTACCGGGTGGTCCAGTCGCTGCACTTCTCCAACGGCGGCGGTGTGTACGAGGCCGTCCGCAAGGCCGACGAGACCCAGGTCGTGCTCAAGGAAGCCAGGCCGCACGCCGGGCTGGACCGCGAGAACGTCGACGCGGTGGCCCGGTTGCGCCGGGAGCACGCGATGCTGACCAGGGTGGCCGGGGTGCCCGGCGTGCCCGAGGTCTACGAGCACTTCACCGCCTGGGAGCACGAGTTCGTGGCCATGGCCCGGGTGCCGGGCGTCCCGCTCGGCCAGTGGCTGGGCCACAACTACCCGCTCACGCACCACGAGGTCACCGACGAGGCGATCATCGCCTACGCCGAGCGCGCCCTGAAGCTGGTCGCCGACATCGAGCGGATCGTGGCCGCGGTGCACGAGCGCGGTGTCGTGTTCAGCGACCTGCACCCGCTCAACGTGCTGGTGGACGACGACGACTCGGTGTCGCTGATCGACTTCGAGCTGGCGTTCGGCATCGAGGAGAACGGCAGGCCGACGCTCGGCGCGCCGGGCTTCCAGGCGCCGCCGGACCGCACCGGCTTCGAGATCGACGAGCACGCGCTCGCCGCGCTGCGGCTCTACGTCTTCCTGCCGCTCAACGCCGTGATCGAACTGGCGCCGGTGAAGCTGCGCTCGCACGTCGACTTCGTCCAGCGCCGGTTCGGCCTGCCCGACGAGTACTGCGCGAAGATCCTGGCCCACCTGACGCCGCGCGGCGACACGCCGACCGTCGCCGCCGCCAACGCGCTGGAGGTGCCCGAACCCGACTGGCAGGTGGTGCGCAAGTCGATCGCCGCGGGCATCCTGGCGAGCGCCACGCCCCAGCGCACCGACCGGCTGTTCCCCGGCGACGTCGAGCAGTTCGAGGTCGGCGGCGCGGGGTTCGGCTACGGCGCGGCCGGCGTGCTGCACGCGTTGGACGTGACCGGCATGGGCCGCTACCCCGAGCACGAGCAGTGGCTGCTGGACGCGGTGCGCCGCGAGCCGCCGAAGGAGCCCGGCTTCTTCACCGGCGCGCACGGCATCGCGCACGTGCTGGAGAACTTCGGCCACCACGACCTGGCCGGGGAACTGGTCGCCTCCTACGCGCAGATGGTGCCCGACACCCGCGACCACGGCCTCAGCGCCGGTCTCGCCGGCATCGGCCTGAACCTCCTGCACTTCGCGGGCACGCGGGACGACGAGTCCTACGCGACCCAGGCTCTCGCGCTGGGCGAACGGCTCGACACCGCGCTCGCGAACGCCGAGCCGCCCGGCCCGAAGGCACGTGCGGGCTTCGAGCACGGCTGGTCCGGCCCGGCGCTGCTGTTCCTCCGGCTGTTCCAGCACACCGACGACCGCCGCTGGCTCGACCTCGGCGTGCGGGCGCTGGAACGGGACCTGGCCGAGACGATGACCGCGCTGGACGGCTCGACGCAGGTCCGCGACGGCAACTTCCGCACCCTGCCGTACGTCGGCGTGGGCAGCGCGGGCATCGCGCTGGTGCTCAACGAGTTCCGCCTCGCCGCGCCCGACCTCCCGGTCGTCGAACGCCTGCCGGAGCTGGTCGGCGGCACGACCGGCGAGTTCGTGATCCAGCCGGCGCTGATGCTCGGCCGGGCCGGCCTGCTGGCCACCCTGGCCCACGCGAACGGACCGCGGACCGCGATCGACCGGCACCTCGCCGCCCTGTCCTGGCACGCCGTGCCGTACCAGGAGGGCCTGGCGTTCCCCGGCATCCAGTTGCGGCGGCTCTCGATGGACCTCGACACCGGCGGCGCGGGCGTGCTGCTCGCCCTCGGCGCCACCTTGGACGGCACACCCGTGCTGCCGTTCCTCACAGCCCCGGCCCTCTCGGACCGGTCGCAGTAACCCTTTTCGATCCCCCGAAACACTAGGAGCGACAATGGACTTCATCCTCGACATGCAGGACCTCGAGACCCCCGAGGCCCAGTCGAACGCGATGGCCAGCGGCGGCAGCAGCGGCGGTGGCGGCGGCAGCACCACGGCGTCCAACGCCTCCCTGCTGCTCCCCTGCAGCCACTCCACCGTCAGCCTGGTCCTCTGCTGACCTCCCGCCACGCGGGTCCGGGTGAGCGGCGCAGTCGAAGTGCGCCGCTCACCCGGCTTTTTCCACCGCGAGATCGCCTCGCGAGGTCATGATGCGCCCAACCGCGGCAATCGCCTAGGAGTCCCAGATCGTGGTGCTGTCCGCCGTCGTCCGTCGCGATCTCCGGTGGCTGCTGCTGGCGCTGAACGCGCTGCCCGCCACCGTCGCCGGGCTGCTCCTGCCCACCGCGCTGGCCTCGGCCGTCGACATGGCGCTGGGCGGTCGGCTGGACAGCGGCACGGTGTGGTGGCTGGTCGGACTCGCCGGCGTGGAGGTGCTCGGCGACGCGATCGGCGTGGTGCTGGCCGCGGCGATCACCGCGCGCGGCGCGGCTTGGCTGCGCCACCGCCTGACCGCCCACCTGCTCGCGCTGGGCCACCCGGCCCGCTTCGAGCCCGGTGACGCGGTGAGCAGGCTGACCGGCGACAGCGCGATCGCGGGCGGTGTCTCCGTGCTCGCGGTCAACCTGGGCATCTCGGTGGTCACCGCCGCCGGCGCGATCACCGCGTTGGCGCTGCTGGACTGGCGGCTCGCGCTGGTGTTCCTGCTCAGCGTGCCCCTGGCGGCCCTGCTGGTCCGCTCCCACCTCCGCCTCACGGCGGCCGACGTCGCGACTTATCAAGAGGTGTCAGGCGAGTTGTCCGCACGACTGGTGGACGCCGTCGGCGGCCTGCGCACGATCGCCGCCTCCGGCCGCGCCGACCAGGAAGCCGACCGCGTCCTGCGCCCGCTCCCCCGGCTGACCGCCGCCGGCGTCGGCATGTGGAGCACCCAGGCGCGGATGATCTGGCGGGCCGGCCTCCTGCTGCCCGCCGTGGAGCTGGCCGTCCTGACCGCCGCCGGCTTCGGCGTGGTCGCGGGCCGGCTGAGCGTCGGCGACGTCCTGGCCGCACTCGGCTACGTCGCACTGGGCATGACCGTCGTCGGCCAAACCGCCCTGCTCACCGCCCTCCAGCGGGCCAGGGCATCCGCCCGACGACTGGAGGAAGTCCTCTCCACCCCCGTGCCGCCCCACGCGCCACCAAGCCCGACCACGACCGGCGAAGTGGTGCTGACCGGAGTGAACGTCCCGGGCGCGCTGCACGACGTCGACCTGACCGTGCCGCCCGGGACCTTCGTCGCCGTGGTGGGCCGGTCCGGCTCGGGCAAGTCCGCGCTGGCGGCGGTGATCGGCGGCCTGACCCAGCCGTCGACCGGGCAGGTCCGGCGAGGCGGATCCGTCGGCTACGCCTTCGAACGCCCCGCGCTGGTCGGCGCCACCGTCGCCGACGCCGTCCGCTACGGCACCTCGCTGACCCGGGCCGACGTGGAAGCGGCCTGCCGCGCCGCCCAGGTCCACGACGTCGTGGTGCGCCTGCCCGAGGGTTACGACACCCCGATGGCCACCGCGCCGATGTCCGGCGGCGAGGCGCAACGGCTCGGCCTGGCCAGGGCGTTCGTGCGCGACCCGGCCGTCCTCGTGCTCGACGACGCCACGGCCAGCCTCGACATGGTCACCGAGTCCACTGTGGAGCGCGCGGTCGAGTCGGCCCTGCCCGGCCGGACGCGGGTGGTCGTGACCCACCGCGCCGCCACCGCCCGCCGTGCGGACACCGTCGTCTGGCTGGACGACGGCCGGGTGCGCGCGGTGGGACCGCACGCCGAACTGTGGGACGACGACGAGTACCGGGCGGTGTTCGGCTGATGACCTACCTGCGGGCGTTGCGCGAACAACGGCGCGGCATCGTGGTGCTCCTCGGCTGGTCGGTGCTCGAAGGCGTGCCCGCCCTGCTCTCCGGCCGCCTGGTCGGCCTGGCCGTGGACCGCGGCTTCGCCGCCGGCCGCCCGTGGGTCGGCGTCGGCTGGCTGCTGCTCTTCGCCGCGGTGGCGGTGCTCGGCGGCTTCGGCCTGCGCCAGGTCTTCATGCGCTTGGGCGCGGTCGTCGAGCCACTGCGCGACGCCCTGGTGCGCCAAGTGGTGCGCGGCGTCCTGCACGCGGGCTCGCAAACCCGCCAACCGGACGCCAGCGCCGTCGCCCGGATCACCCGGCACGTCGAAGTGGTCCGCGACGCCACCGCCGGCGTCCTGGTCCAGGCCCGCGCCCTCCTGGTGACCACCGCCGCCGCCCTGATCGGCCTCGCCGCCACGGTCACGTCCCTGGCATGGCTCGTGATCCTGCCCGTGATCGCCGCCCTGATCCTGTTCACCCTCCTGCTCCCCTCCCTGGCCCGCCGTCAACGCACCCTCGTCCTGGCCGACGAACAAGCCGCCGCCGTCGCCGGCACGGTGTTCCTCGGCATCCGCGACGTCACCGCCCTGACCGGCGCCGACCACGCCCTCCGCGACGTGGCGGAGCAGGTGGACCGCCAGGCCTCCGCCACCGTCCGGATGGCCTTCGCCACCGCGCTGCGCGGCGTCGTGATCGCTTTGGGCGGCTTCGCCCCACTGGTGTTGTTGCTGCTCATGGCCCCAGGAATGGTCCGCGCGGGAACCCTGACGGTCGGCGACGTCCTCGCCGCCGTGGTCTACCTGAGCACCAGCGTCCAGCCCGCACTGCGCCGCCTGGCCGACACGACCAGCACCATCGTGCTGCGGCTCGTGGTGGCGTTGCGCCGGCTGGCCGAGGCCGCACCACCGATCGCCGCGCCGGCCGGCGACGCCATCCCCGAGAGCAACGACCTGGAACTGCACGGCGTGACGTTCGGCTGGAGCCCCACGGCCGAACCCGTCGTCCGCTCCCTGGACCTCGCCCTACCGGAAGGTTCCCACCTGGCCGTGATCGGCCCGAGCGGCATCGGCAAGTCCACCTTGGCCGGCCTGATCACGGGCATGGTGGAACCACAGGAGGGACTCGTGCGCTTCGGCGGCGTCCCCGTGCGCTCCGTCGCCCCCGAAGCGCGCCACGAGCGAATCGCCCTCGTCCCCCAAGAGACCTACCTCTTCACGGGCACCGTCCGCGAGAACCTGGCACTCCTCGCACCAACCGCATCAGACGCCGCCCTGCTGACCGCCGCCGAAGCCGTCGGCGCATCAGCCCTGATCACCAAGCTGGGCGGCCTCTCCGGAACCGTGGGCCACTCCGCCGGCGGCCTCTCCGCCGGAGAAGCCCAACTCCTGGCGTGCGCCCGCGTCTACGCCTCACCTGCCGACGTGGTGATCCTGGACGAGGCAACCTCAGCCCTCGACCCGTCCGCGGAAGCCCGGGTGGAACAGGCCTTCGCCACCCGCCACGGCACCCTGATCGTGATCGCCCACCGCCTCTCCTCGGCCCTGCGGGCAAACCTGGTCCTCCTGATGGACGGCGGCCCACCACTGCTGGGCAGCCACGAGGACCTACTGGCCACCTCTCCCCTCTACCGGGACCTCATGGCCGCCTGGCAACCAACCCCAACCGCCTCCTGACCCACCCACAACGCCCCCACGCGCCAACCTTCTGCACAACGGCCCCGCAACCGCCCCACCAGGGCCGCCACCCATCACCCACCCACAACGGACCCGCAACTCCCCCACCCAGGCCCGATTTGACATGGGTTCGGGTGCTTTAGGCTGGTCGAAGCCGGCAGGCCTGGCGGGACGCTCTTCCCCGCCGGGCCCGCCGGCTTTGGCCTGCCTGGAGTGCCCGTAAGGGCCCCATGTCAAATCGAGCCGGACCTGAGCGTGACCACCGAGCCGAACTTGACTTGGCCCCGCGCACTCACATCGAACCGGCCGTCATCCAACCCGGTGCAACCAAGTCACCGGCGCGCCATCGCCCGCCCGCCGGAACGGTTCCAGGGCGTCATCCCAGGCCGCGCCCAAGATCTCATCCACCCCGTGCGCGAATGACTCGCCACCTCTACTCCGCGCGGCCAGCGCTCGGAGTTGGTCTTCTGAAACAACTATGTCGCCGTTGGCACTGGTGCGCGCGTGCCACAACCCCAACACGGGCGCGAAGCAGTACCTCACGCCGTCCACTCCCGGACTCGGGTCTTCCGTCACCTCGAACCTGAGCATCGGCCACGCCCTGAGCGCGGACACGAGTCGGGCACCGGTGCCGGCATCACCGGTCCAGTTGCATTCGGCGCGCAACTGACCAGGCGCCGCGGGTTGCGCCGCCCACTTGAGGTCCGCTCGCTCACCGAGGGTGCCCGAGATCGCCCACTCGACGTGCGGACAGACCGCAGACGGCGACGAGTGGACGTAGACCACGCCACTGCTGCTGCCACGGGTGCTCACAGCTGACCTCCGCTACTCGACGAGGGACGTCTTCCCCTACGACCTCTCGAGGATGCGGACGATCTTGCGAATTCCCGACTTGGTCATTCTGCCCGCTACGGCACCAGTCCGCCATAAGAACCATCGCGTTCCTCACCCAGGCGGGTCAGATACAGGACTTTCGACCCTAAATCAGCGACCTCGCGACCCGAGACCGGGCCGCGAGGTCACTTTCCGGGATCACCCCGGCACGTTCACGTGATCTTCAGGCCGCCGCAGCGGCACCAACCACAGCCGGACCGACCACCGCCGGACCAACCACAGCGGCACCAACCACCGCGGCACCAACCCGCGATCACACCGCCCGCGATCACACCGCCCCCAACGCCCTCACCGCCGCCACCACGTCGACCAACCCCGTCCCCTTGTCGTAGCTGGTCGTGTACGGCCCGACGACCTGGTACCCCGACCCCACCCCCGCCGCGTACTTGTACGCCGTCGACTTCAACGCCGCCTCGACCTGCCCGGCCGTCGCACCGGGCCTGGCCTGGAACAACTGCGCCACGATGCCGGTGATGTGCGGCGCCGCCATCGACGTGCCGCTGATCGTGTTGAACGTGCCGACATCCAGCAACCCCGGCCCGTTCTGCGGCTGCAACCCGGTCGCGCAGATCACCAGGTACGGCCGGCACGCCGACGTGATGTCCTCACCGGGCGCGGAGATGTCCGGCCACGTCGACGAGTCCGTCGCCAGCCCGCGCGACGAGTACTCCGACACCGCGCCGTCACGCGTCCCCGTGCCCAGGTCGTGGTACGACGCCACCGACAGCACACCGGGCGTCGGGTCCTGACCGGCCGGGTTGGACAGGTTCGCGCTCCCGTCTCCGCCGTCGTTGCCGTTCGCCCACACCGTCACGACGCCCTCGGCCGCCAGCGCCCGCTGCAACTTGACCGTCGTCGAGTTCGGGTCGAACGCGCCGCCGCCGGACGGTCCGTACGAGTTGTTGACCGCCTTGATCGGCGGGCAGACCGACGCCGGGACACCCGCGCCGCACGGCGCCCGGTGGTTCTCCAGCACCCAGTTCAACGCCGCGTCGGCCCCGATGATGAACAGCACCGCGCCGGTCGAGATCACCACGGCCTTCGCACCCGGCGCCGCGCCGCGCACCACCGTGCCGTCGCTCAACGTCGTGTCACCGCCGACCGCGATCCCGGTGACGTGCGTGCCGTGCCCGCCCACCGACAACAGATCCGTGTCGACCGACGTCGGCACGTCGAGGATGCACCCGGTCCCCGCGCTCGCTTCGTCCAGGCACACGCTCTTCAGGTTGCGCACGATCTTGGTCTGGCCGTTCGCCTGCCGGAACGCCGGGTGCGTCGGGTCCACGCCCGAGTCGATCACCGCGACCGTGACGCCGCTGCCGTCCAACGCCAGCCCGTTCGCGCCGGTCAGGGTCTGCCGCGCCGCCAGCCCGCGGGTCGCCGTGTGCGACGTCGACCCGGTGAACTCGATCGGCCGGTTCGCCTCGACGTACGTCACGCCGACCGCCGACCGCGCGGCCGTGATCTGCGCGGCGGTGCCGCGCGCCGCGACCACGCCGATCCGGTCGAAACCGGTGATCCGGCTGAGCCCGGCCTCCCTCACCGCCCTCTCGGCGGCCGCGAGATCGGCGCCGTGGACGAACACCGTCCCGGCCCGACCACCGGACAGTTCACCACTGGACAGCTGGCTGGCGAGCAACGTCGACACGGGGGCGAGCAGGCCGGCGGAGGCGGACGGAACGACCGCTACCGACAGTGCCAGCGTGCCCGCCGCGAGCAGGGCGGCTTTGCGCATCACGGACAAACCTCCAATGCAGGGTTGAGCAACCCCTTAACGAGTCACACACGTTCAGGTGATGGTCGTCACGCAACGTCATCTCCAGCGATGCGCGCGACCGGCCGTCCCCCCACGGCGCTACCGTGTCCGACCGTGTGGAACGCCGAACGTCAGACCGGGTGGAACGCCGACGCGTGGACCGCCGAGCGGCGCGAGCTCGTGGTGATCCCGTGCGGCTGATCCGACTCGGGACCGAACCCTCCGCGGTGGGCGCCGACGTGCGCGCCGCGTTGAGCACCTGGGGCAACGGCGACGCCGTGCTCGGCGGTGTCGCGCTGCTCGGGGTCCGCCCGCCGGACAGCCCGCGCGACCTGGACGCGGTGATCGTGCTGCCGCGCGGCGTGCTGGTGGTCGTCGGCGTGGACCTGCCGGACCCGGCCATGCGGCTGGAGGCGCCGCTCAACGGGCAGTGGAAGATCGACGGCTGGCCGCTGACCCGACCGGACGGCGCGACGAGCCCGGCCGCCGAAGCGCTCGCGGCCACCACCGCCGTCGCCCGCCGCATCCAGGACATGCGCGGCGAACCGCTGCCGGTCACCACCGTGGTGGCCGTCGGCCCGTACGTGGGACAGGTCGTGCAGTCGACCGTCGACCTGAACCGCGGCGTGCGCGTCCTGCACCCGAAGCCGACCACGCTGCTCGCCGCCGCGCGCGAGCTGGCCACCAGCGACCGGCCGTGCTCGGCCGAGCACGCCGCCAAGCTGGTCGCCGTCCTGGCGCCGACCGGGGCGCCGCCCACCCGCCAGCACCTGATCGCCGAGGGCTTCTCCGACGCCGCGGCCGACCTGGCGTCCGCCAGCACGATGCTGCTGCCGAAGGTCACGCCCCCGCCGGCCCGCCGCAAGGCGCTGCCCTACGCGGCCGGCGCGGTCGTCGCCGTGCTGCTGGTCATCGCCTTGATCGTCTCGCTGTCGTCGGGCGACACGGCGGACAGCTCGACGACCACCACGCCGACGCCGCAGCCGACCACGGTCGTGGTGGACGGCCGGAACTTCTCACCGCGCGGCGCGGACCGGACCGACGACTGCGCCTCGCACGCGTTCGGCGACGTCCGGGGGTGGCTGACCGGGCACCTGTGCATGCAGCTTCGGCGTGCCCAGTACGAGACCACAGTGGACGGCCGCAAGGTCGGCGTCGCGATCGCGGAGCTAAGCCTGCCCGACGCGACCCGGGCGACCGAGCTGCACGCGGTCGCGTCGGCGGCGGGCTCGGGCGGCATCACCACCCTCGTCAAGGAGGGCAAGGGCTGGCCGGGCGGTCCGGCGACGTTCGACCGGTCGGCGATCCGAGTGTCGGCGAAGGGCGCGCAGCTGCGCATCACGCAGGCGGTGTGGACCGAGGGCGGGCAGGACCCGGCCGACCCGAAGCTGGCCGAGATCGCCGATCAAGCCCTGCGGCTGCCCGCCTCGCAGGGGTGAGCGGTCGCCGGGCTTGATCAGCGCACGAACGAGGACCAACTCGAAACCGGCGACCACTGGACCAACGCGCGAACCCGAGCCGGACCAGCGCCTCAACGTCCCGTGCGCACCATGCCGACCCCGATCAACCCGAACGCCACGTGCAGCACGATCACCAACCCGGCCACCGCGCACAGCGTCTCGGTGCCCGGTTTGCCCGCGATCGCGCCGAACGAGAACAACCACCCGCCCACCGCGATCGCGAATCCGGTGAACAGCACCGGTTTCGGCACGTGGGCCAGGCACAGCAGCGCGTTGGACCGCGCCCGGAACAACGTGTGCAGCACGACCGGCACGATCAGGAATCCCGGCAGGTGCACCGCGACCGGCGGCCACGAAGGGCCGCCGGGCAGGAACGTGGACGCGATGACGAAGGCGCACCACAGCACCGCGCCGATCGCGAGAGCCACAGTTCCCCTGGTCACGACCGCAGTGTAATGAGCTGAAGCCGCATTTTGAGGTTAAGAGTCTTTATGGACGCACGGTCGATACGGCACTCGGCGGAGGGTGTACACGATGTGCTGACACACCGTGCACGCAGCGTCAGAGACCGTAGGCCTCGAGGAGCCTCAACCACACCTCACTGATGGTGGGGTACGCCGGAACCGCGTGCCACAACCGGTCCACGGTGACCTCGCCGACGATCGCGATGGTGGCCGCGTGGATCAGCTCCGCCACGTCCGGGCCGGCGAACGTGACGCCGACGAGCGTGCGCTTGCGCTCGTCCACGATCATCCGCGCCTTGCCCCGGTACCCGTCCGCGTGCAGGGACGACCCGGCCACCGCGATGTCCAGGTCGACGACCCGGATCTCCAGCCCCGCCTCGCGGGCCTGCGCCTCGGACCAGCCGACCGACGCCACCTCGGGATCGGTGAACACCACCTGCGGCACGGCCGTGTGGTCGGCCGTGGCGACCGGCGCGGTCCACGGCTCCGGGTCGGTGGCGCCGGTGACGATCGCCGTGCCGACCGCCCGTGCCGCGTACTTGCCCTGGTGGGTCAGCAACGCGCGGCCCGTGACGTCGCCCGCCGCGTACAGCCAGTCCACTCCGGACACCCGACCGGTGTCGTCGACCTCCAGCGCCCCGCCCGCCGTGAAGCCGAACTGCTCCACGCCGAGGTCGAACGTCGCCGGCTGACGACCGGTCGCGATCAGCAGGTGCGCACCTCGCGCCTCCGACCCGTCCGACAGCTTCAGCGAAACCTCGTCCGATCCGTCCGAAGTGGACACACCGACCGCCTTGACCCCGGTGACGAGCCGAACGCCGTCCTCCCGCAGCCCTTCCGCGACCAGGTCGCCCGCGAACGCCTCGAACTTCGGCAGCGGCCGGGCGCCGGAGACGACCAGCGTGACGTCGGAGCCGAGCCGGGCCCACGCCTGCGCCATCTCCACGCCGACCACGCCGCCGCCGAGCACCACCAACGACTCCGGCACCTCCTGCGCGGAGGTCGCCTCGCGCGACGTCCAGTACGGCACGTCCGACAGACCGGGCAGCGACGGGATGCGCGGCACGCTGCCCGTGCACACCACGACCGCCTTGGTCGCGGTCAGCACGCGCCCGTCCACGTCGACCCGGCGCTCATCCGCCAGCCGGCCGCGGCCGCGCACCACCGTCAGCCCGGCGCCCTCGGCCCACTCGACCTGGCCCGAGTCGTCCCAGTCGGAGGTGAAGCTGTTGCGCCGCTTCAACACCTCGGCCGGGTCGAGCCGCTCACCGACCGGCACGCCGGGCACCCGACGGGCGGCGGCGAGCGCGTGACCCGGGCGCAGCAACGCCTTGCTCGGCATGCACGCCCAGTACGAGCACTCACCGCCGACACGTTCGGCTTCCACCAGCGCGGTCCGCAGGCCACCGGCGGCGGTCCGGGCGGCGGCGTTCTCGCCCACCGGGCCGCCGCCGATCACGATCACGTCGAAGTCGTCGCTCACCGGTCCACCCCACACCACCCGGACCGGCGCGGCAAGTCACGAGGGGTCGAACACCCCGGACAACATCTTCAAGATCACGCCGTCGGCCGTGCCGAGCACCACCGCGCGCTCGTCGGGATCGACCCGCTCGGCCAGTTTGAACATGGCGTCCGCGGTCTGGGCGGCCATCCGGAACGTCAACGTGACCGGCGCGTCGCCACGCACCGCGAAGCGGGTCAGGAACAGGTCGCGCAGCCGTTCGGCCATGAGTTCGTACTGGTCCACGGAGGCGTCGAGGCGGTGCCCGTCGAGCAGGTCGCTGAACCGCACCCGCCCGAAGCCGGGGATCTCGACCAGCATCCGCAGGTAGACGGCGACGACCTGCTGCACCGCTTCCCGCCAGTCCTCGGCGAGGCGACCCTCGGTGAACAGCGATTCCACGCGACCCAGGTACTCCTCCATGCCGCGCAGCGCGAGCGCGTGCACAACAGAACGCTTGTCCGGGAAGTATTGGTAGAACGATCCAATTGGCACGCCTGCTAGCTCGACGATCCGGGCGGTGGTGATGTCGTCGTAGTCGTAGTCGTTGAGCAGCGTCGCGCAGGCATCGACAATCGCGGACACCGTCGCGGCGCCGCGCTGCTGAACAGGCTGACGACGCATCACCTTGGCTAAGCGGTTTTCGGCGGGATTTTCTGGCACTCGCACATCTTGATGGATACGGACCGGTAAGCCCAAACAGGCGATTCCGGAATGTGATGTGAGTTCTGCTCATCTTTCCCGGATAGATTGTTGGGGCGCAAAACTATTTGCATACCCTGACCTGATCGCGAAATCCGGTCGGACTCACCGCGGGCCGCGCTGCGCCGGAACGGGTTCGGGCAGTTCACCGGGTGTTTCACCGACCGACGGCCGTTCGGCGGAAGCCGGGCGGGCGATCGGCGCCCCCGGCCGTCGGCGCGGTGGCCGAGTCACGTAGGGGCCGACCAGCCGGGCCAGCACCAGCCCCGGCGCGACCAGCGGCACCACCGCCGACAGCGCCAACGCGGTCGCGCCGGCCCTGGCCACGTCCCGCGGGATGACGGCCACCCGGTCGACCACGAACGCCCGCCGCCCGGTGATCGACACCAACCCCATCACCGCGAGGAACACCGCGAACGACAGCAGCGCCCACCGCACCGCGACGTAGCCGACGTCCTCGGCCGCCGCCATCACCGCGAGCCAGCCGACCGACGCCGACGCCTGCCGGCCCGCGCTCGTCATCGCCCACAGCAGACCGCCCGCCACGGCCAGGAACCCGGTGCGGCCGTCGAACCACCCGCGCGCCGCGTCCAGCCACCCCGTCGGCAGACCGGCCCACCGCACCGGCAGCACCTCCAGCGGGCTCGGCGCGCCGAACGCCTGACCCGCCACCCACGCCAGGGACCACGCCGACACGACCGCGGCGAACCCGAGCTGCCACTTCGGCCGGTCCACCGCGACGCGGCACAGCCTCGCCAACTCCCGGCGCCTCTCCTTCACCCGTCCCAGCGTGCCGGAGTGATCATGTCCCGCGATCCGGTTTCACCCGCGTGCCTTCGTAGAGCCGCTCATCGGGTGGTGGGGCGACCGGCCCGCCATCACCCGACGTGGCGCACGGCCCCACCCCGGCTCGGCATCCGACCCGGCGCCACCGTCGTGAACACGCTCGGGTGATCTACCCCGGCTCACCGGCACGCTCCTGCGGCCCAGACCACATCATGGCCAGCGGACACCCCCGATCACGAAGAGGAGGCGGTCGTGCGCAGGCTGCTACCGGCGTTGCTGGCGGCGTTGTCGATCACCTGGACGGCCGGTGCGGCGGTCGCCGAACCGGGCTACGAGTACGTGGCGCTCGGCGACTCGTCGGCCGCGGGACCGCTCATCCCGCAGCAGGACCCCGAAGCCCCGGGCTGCCTGCGCTCGACGAACAACTGGCCATCGGTGCTGGCCGCCCGGATCGGGGCCCAGCTCACGGACGTGACGTGCTCCGGCGCGGTGACCGACGACCTGGCCGGGTCGCAGGCGACCGTCGACGGCGAGCAGCAGGCGCCGCAGGCCGACGCGTTGAGCCCGTCGACCGACCTGGTGACGCTCACCATCGGCGGCAACGACGTCGCGCTGGGCGACGCGGCGTTGCAGTGCGTCAACCTGCTGCCCCCGCCGTTCGGCACGTCGTGCCGCGACGTGTTCACCGCCGGCGGTCGGGACGAGCTGGCCGAGCGGATCGACGCCTACGCGGCCGAGTTCGCCGCCGCGCTCGACCTGGTCTCCGCCCGCGCGCCGCAGGCGCGGGTCGTGGTGGTCGGCTACGGCACCCACATCCGGCCCGGCGGCTGCTTCCCGGACCAGCCGATCTGGCCCAAGGACGCGACCTACCTGCAAGCGAGCATCCACCGGATGAACGTGCTGTTCGCCCGGGCGGCGGCCGAGCACGGCGCGACGTTCGTCGACGTCGAGTCGCCGAGCACGGGCCACGACGCGTGCGCGCCGGCACGCGTGAGGTGGTTCGAGGGCGTGACCCTGACCGGCCCGGCCGCGCCGATGCACCCGAACAAGGACGGCATGGCCGCGATCGGCGGGATCGTGGCCGCCCAGCTGTAGCGAGCGCGGGCCCGCAGCCCGCCACCAGGACCGCCGGACCAGCACCGCCAGGCCGCCGTCGAGCACCCGCTCGACGGCGGCCTTCGCGCGTTCACGGTGTCGGGTCGCGGGCGCGGACTTGTTCACGCACCGGCGGGAAGAACGTGTAGTAGATTAGACGTTCTGCGCATGACGAGCGCAGGACTGTGAGCCCGCAAGAAACCCTCAGCCGCAATGCGACACACAGGCTGATAAAACACGCTATCCAGAAATGAGGCACGTTGTCAAGCCCCTCCGATGACCTCCGGCTCGCGGAAACCGAGTCGGAGCAGGAATACGTGTCGATGCTGTACCGCAGGCTGGACGACCTCCGCGAGCAGAGCTCGAAGCGCCTGGCCGGCGCGCTGCGGCAAACCGGCGGGACGCACCAGATGCGCTCCGAGCGGGACACCTCGGTGGCCATGTACTCCGACCAACTGGCGCAGTACAGCGCGGTGGAGAACGGGTTGTGCTTCGGCCGGCTCGACTTCCACACCGACGAGCGGTTCTACATCGGCCGGATCGGCTTGTTCGACGAGGACAAGGAGTACGAGCCGCTGCTGATGGACTGGCGCGCGCCCGCCGCCCGCCCGTTCTACCTGGCCACGGCCGCCGCGCCGGAGGGCGTGCGCAGGCGCAGGCACCTGCGGACCAAGCAGCGCAAGGTCGTCGGGTTCGACGACGAGGTGCTCGACATCAACTCGGTCGACCTCGACCGCCGGTCCGAGGGCCTGACCGGCGAGGCCACCCTGCTGGCCGCGGTGAACGCGAGCCGCACCGGCCAGATGGGCGACATCGTCGCGACCATCCAGGCCGAGCAGGACAAGATCATCCGCACCGAGCTGAACGGCGTGGTCGTCGTGCAGGGCGGTCCGGGCACGGGCAAGACGGCGGTCGCGCTGCACCGCGCCGCGTACCTGCTCTACACGCACCGGCGGCAGCTGGCGAAGCGCGGCGTGCTCGTGGTCGGGCCGAACGCGACGTTCCTGCGCTACATCGGGCAGGTGCTGCCGTCGCTGGGCGAGACGGGCGTGCTGCTGTCGACCGTCGGCGAGCTGTTCCCCGGCCTCACCGCGGTCGGCCGCGAGCCCGCCGAGGTGGCCGCGCTGAAGGGCCGCATCGAGATGGCGGACGTGGTCGCGCACGCGATCCGGGACCGGCAGGAGGCGCCGAGCCTGGTCGAGGTGCCGTTCGACGGCGACGTGCTGCGGCTGGACCGGCGGGCGATCAGCGACGCGCGCGGCCGGGCGCGGCGCACCAGGCGACCGCACAACGAGGCGCGGCGGACGTTCCAGCGCGAGATCATCTCCACGCTGGCGTCGCAGGCCGTGTCCCGGCTGGGCAGGCACCTGCTCGACCAGGCCGACGTCGACGACATCCGGCGCGAGCTGCGCGAGGACCCCGCCGTGCAGTCGGCCATCGAGAAGCTGTGGCCGACGCTGTCGCCCCAGACCCTGCTCGAAGACCTGTACGCGTCGCCGAAGCTGATCGCCAAGGCCACGCCGAAGCTCTCCCCCGCCGAGCGCGAGCTGCTGGCCCGGCCGCGCGGCGCCGAGTGGACGCCCGCCGACGTGCCGCTGCTCGACGAGGCGGCGGAGCTGCTCGGCGAGGACGACACCGAGGCCAAGGCGCGCGCCGAGCGGCAGCGGCGGCAGGCGATCGACTACGCGCAGGGCGTGCTGGACATCCTCGACCTGGAGGACGACGCCGACCCGGAGATCCTGATGGCGACCGACCTGGTCGACGCCTACAAGCTGGCCGAGCGGCACGGCGCGGAGCGCTACGAGACGGCGGCCGAGCGCGCGGCGGCGGACCGGACGTGGACGTTCGGGCACATCATCGTGGACGAGGCGCAGGAGCTGTCCCCGATGGCGTGGCGGACGTTGATGCGCCGGTGCCCGTCCAAGTCGATGACCGTGGTCGGCGACATCGCGCAGACCGGCGACATCGCGGGCGCGTCGTCGTGGCACGAGGTGCTGTCGCCGTACGTGATGGACCGCTGGAAGCTCACCGAGCTGACGGTCAACTACCGGACGCCGTCGGAGATCATGGCCGTCGCGGCGGACGTGCTGGCGTCGGTCGACCCGGACCTCGTGCCGCCGACGTCGGTGCGGGACAGCGGTTTCGCGCCGTGGAGCCTGCGGGCCGAGTCCCTGGTCGAGGCGCTGCCGACGCTGGTGGACAAGGAGGTCGCCGCGATCGGGGACGGCAAGCTGGCGGTGATCGTGCCGGCGGCGTCGGTGGCGTCGCTGCGCGCCGCCGTGCCGGGCGCTTCGGACGACCTCGACGCGCAGGTGGTGGTGCTGGCCGTGACCGACGCGAAGGGCCTGGAGTTCGACTCGGTGCTGGTCGTCGACCCGGCGGGCATCCTGGCCGAGTCGCCGCGGGGCGCGAGCGACCTGTACGTGGCACTGACCCGTGCCACCCAACGGCTGGGCGTCGTGCACACCGGCGACCTGCCGGAGGTGCTGGGGCGGTTGGCTGCCGTGTGAGCGGTGACCGGGATCGAGGCGGCTGCGGGCCGCACCGCAGCCAAGGTCGGCGGCAAGCTCTTCGGCGCCGCGAAGCAGTCCCTCGCCAAGAAGCGGTCCGCCACGACAGCCGCACGTTGACGGCCGTCAGAGTCGCCGGCCCACGCCCGAGGCGCTGTGGTCGGCGCTGGAGCCGATCGTCACCGACAGGAGTCCGAGGTCATCTCCCAGATCGCGCTCCAACTGCTCGACGAGCGGCAGGGCGACGGTGCCGGCGAAGTTCTGCGGTTGGTGCTCCGCCGCGGCGGCTACTCCGGCATCGAACTCGCCGCCCGGACGCTCGGTTACCTGGTGCATGAGTGAGAGGGACGTGCCCGAAGAGGTGCGGGACTTCCTCGACCGGTGGATGAGGAGGGAGTTCGACGTCACCGGGTGAGGGCGTAGCCGAGGGCGGCGGCGGCCAGGCCCGCGGTCAGGCTCGCGGTGACGTTGGCCAGGGCCTGGAGGTAGCGGCCGTCCTCGGTCAGTCGCACGGTCTCGTAGCTGAACGTGCTGTAGGTCGTCAGGCCGCCGCACAGGCCGATCCCGACCAGGGCGAACAGGTGCGGTGACGTGCCGGCGACGCAGCCGAGCACGAACGAACCGACGACGTTGACCGCGAAGGTGGCCCAGGGGAACGACCGCTGGACCAACCGACCGGCCGCGTAGCGCAGCGACGCGCCCACCGCCGCGCCGACGAAGACCAGCAGCACCGTCATGGCCACACCCGGCGGGTCGCGGCCATGGCGGCGAAGGTCGCGCACAGCGCCAGGAACAGGGTTCCGAACAGGTAGGCGACGGCGGTCAGGCCGCCCAGCCGCACGGCGTCCAGCGCGTAGCCCGAGAACGTGGTGAAGCCGCCCAGCACACCGATGCCGAGGAACGGCCGGGCGAGCGGGTGCAGGCGCGGCACCAGGACCATCAGCACACCGATCAGCGCGCAGCCCACCACGTTGACCAGCAGCGTCCCCCACGGGCCGGGGACGACCGCGGACAGGCCGAACCGCGCCAAGCCGCCGACGCCACCGCCCAGGGCGACGGCCGCGACGGTCCGGACCTCAGTGCGCACGCAGGTGGTCCACCAGGTGGTCCAGGGCGGCCAGGGCGCGGACCACGTCGGCGCGCTCGCCCGGCTCGAGCTTGTCCAGCGCCGACCCGATGCGCTTCTCGTGCGCGGCCTGCCAGACGGCCAGCTGCTCGTGCCCCTGCGGCGTCACGGAAAGCCGGGCCACGCGCCGGTCGCTGGGGTCGCCGCCCCGTTCGACGAGACCGTTCTCGATCAGCTGGCCGACGAGCCCGCTGACCGTGTTGGGCGCGAGCCGCAGCTCGGCCGCGAGGTCGCCCACGCGCATCGGGGGGCGCTCGGCGAGCGTCTGGAGCAGCTCGACCTGCGCCATCGGCAGGGAGTCCCACGGCCATTCCGACCGGATGCTCGTGCGCAGTGCCCGGCGGAGCCTCGTGACCACGTCGGTGAGCGAGCGTGCCTCGTCTGACATGCGCGAATGGTACTGGGTCGCAATATGTCGGATACCGAGATAGTCTGGCCACGATGAATCGCTCCCTGCGCTGGTTCGTCGCGGAGTCACCCCGCCCGCGGCGGGTCGCGACCTGGGCCGGTGCGCCCTGGCTGGCCGTGGCCACGGTGTGCCTCGGCGCATTCCTCGGTCAGTTCGACGCGAGCGTCGTCACACTCGCCCTGCCCGCATTGCGGGACGACTTCGGCGCGTCACCCGAGTGGGTGTCGCTGGCGTACCTGTTGACGCTGGCCGCGTTCGTCGCGCCGATCGGGAAGTGGTCGGACCGGCGGGGTCGCAAACTCGTGTACCTGTACGGGTTCGTGGTGTTCACCGGCGCTTCGGTGGCATGCGCGTTGTCCCGGGACCTGGACGTGCTGATCGCGTTCCGGGTGGTGCAGGCGTTGGGCGCGGCGATGTTGCAGGCCAACAGCGTGGCGCTGGTCGTGGCGGCCGTGCCGCGCGACCGGATGCGCCGGGCGTTGGGCGTGCAGGCGACCGCGCAGGCGTTGGGGCTGGCGCTCGGCCCGACGGTCGGCGGCCTGCTGGTCGAGGCGTTCGGGTGGCAGTGGGTGTTCCTGGTCAACCTGCCGGTCGGCGTCCTCGCCCTGGTCGCGGGCCACTTCCTGCTGCCGCGCACGCGTGAGCGCGGCAGCGGCCCGGTCGACGGGATCGCCGTCGTGCTGCTCGCCACGGCCACCACGGCGTTGCTGCTGGTGCTCTCCGGCGCGAGCCCGTTCCTGCTGCTGCTCGCCCTGCCGGCGGGCGCCGGCTACGTGTGGCGCGAACCGCTGGTGCGCCGGGTCAAGGGCGGCCTGTTCGGCGCGACGTGCGGGTACCTGGTGCTGTTCGGACCGCTGGTCCTGGTGCCGTTCACGTCCGACCGCGGCCCGCTGGCGACCGGCGTGCTGCTCACCGCCCTGCCGGTCGGGTTCGCGCTCGGCGCGGCGCTGCCGTGGCGAGTGCCGCAGGCGGGCGCGGCACTGTCCACAGTGGCCTGCGGGGTGCTCGCCTGGCACGTCCACCCGGTCGCCCTGGTGGCGTTGGGCCTCGGGCTCGGCCTCTTCATCCCGGCCAACAACGCGGCCGTGCTCGCCGCCCTCCCCCGAGGCGACGCCGGGTCGGGTGGCGGCCTGGTGAACCTCGCCCGCGCGCTCGGCACCGCGTTCGGCGTGGCGGTCCCGCTCTTCGTTCACGCGCACTGGGGACCACGAGTGGCGTTCGGGACACTGGCGGTGATCGTTCTGATGATCCTTTGTACGCCGATCGGGGACAAGCTGCCGCGTCTCGGCCCACGGGTACGGCCGCATCAGTAATCTCGCCCCGGTGGGGCGAGAGCTGGGGCTGGCACACACACGGGTGAGGACGCGGTGGCGGATCGGCTGAACTGGGTCCCCGACGACGTGAACACCGGGCTGCCCAGCGCCGCGCGGCTCTACGACTACCTGCTCGGCGGCGGGCACAACTTCGCGGCCGACCGCGAGCTCGCGGAGCAGTTCCTCCGCGCGCAGCCCAACGCCCGCACGATCGCCCGCCTCAACCGCGCGTTCCTGCGCCGGGCGGTGCTGCACCTGGTCGAGGCCGGCGTGCGGCAGTTCCTCGACCTCGGCTCCGGCATCCCGACCGTCGGCAACGTGCACGAGGTCGCGCGCAAGGTCGCGCCCGAGTCGCGCGTGGTGTACGTGGACTTCGAGGACGTCGCCGTCGCGCACAGCCGGATGATCCTGGCGGGCGACGACCGGTCCGCCATCCTGCACCAGGACCTGACCGAGCCGGACGCGGTGCTGGCGGACGTCCGCGACACCGGCCTGATCGACTTCGCCGAGCCGGTCGGCGTGCTCGCGGTCGGGATGTTCCACTTCGTGGCGCCCGAGCGCGACCCGGCCGGCGTGGTCGCCGCGTACCGCGACGCCGTGCCGCCGGGCAGCCACCTCGCCCTGTCCCAGTTCACCTACGACCTGCAACCCGAGGCGATGGCCCGCGTCGTGGCCGTGATGCGCGACAGCCCGGACCCGATGTTCCCCCGCACGCACGCCGAGATCACCGCGCTGTTCGACGGCTTCGAGCTGGTCGAGCCCGGCGTGGTCCCGCTGCCGCGGTGGCGGCCGGAGGAAGGCGCCGTCGAGGAGGACGCCGAGCGGGCGGGGATCTTCGCCGGGGTGGGGCGCAAGAAGTGAGCCGACGTGTCGCCACGCGCTAGGACCCGGCGGCAGGACGTCGCCCGCGAGTGGATGCGGGCGGTCTACCCCACCGCGTACGTGCCGATGTCACCGGTCGAGATCGAGCTGTACCTGCTCGAACTCGTCGATGTGATCGCCGACGCGGTCCAGGCCGAGCCGTTCACCGTCGACCCGGTCGCGGTGGTCGGCCAACGGCTGGTCGAGGCGCACTTCACCGGCCCGGACACGTTGCAGCGCACGGTGGACGTGCTCGGGCACGCCCTGCTGTTCAGCCCCGAGCTGCGGGACGTGCCGCGGCTGGCGGAGAAGGTCGTCGCCATCCTGGGCGCCGTGAGCGCGGGCTTCGCCACCGCGATGCGGCTGGACGCGCTGGACCAGCAGGAAGAGGTCAAGCTCGCGCTCATGGCGGCCAAGCTGCGCGCCGAACGCGTGCTCGAGGCCAGCGAGGCCAGGTTCCGCGAGGTGTTCGACGCCTCCGCGTTCGGCATCGTGATCACCGACCTGCGCGGCCGGTGCGTCGAGGTGAACGGGGCGCTGGCCGAGATGATCGGCCGCGACCGCGGCGAGCTGACCGGGCGGCGGCTGGTCGAGCTGTTCGACCCGGCCGACGCCGAGGCGCTTGCGGCCAGGTACCGGGCGGTCGGCGACGGCCGGGTGGCGCGGATGCGCGAGCAGCGACGGCTGCTGCGCGAGGACGGCGAGCCGGTGTGGGTGCACCTGGCGGTGTCGTCGCTGCGCGACGCGGACGGCGAGCCCGCCTACCACGTGACCATGGTGGAGGACGTCAGCGAGCTGCACCTGCTGCGGAAGAACCTGGACTTCCAGCTGCTGCACGACTCGCTCACCGGCCTGTCCAACCGGCAGCGCTTCGCCACCCGGCTGGAGGCGCTGCACGGCAGGTCCCAGGTTGGGATCACGCTCTACCACCTCGGTCTCGACGCGTTCTCGCTGGTGGACAACGGCCTCGGCCACGCGTTCGGCGACCGGCTGCTCACCGAGGTCGGCCACCGGCTCGAAGCCCTGCTCGAAGAGGACGTCGCGCTGGTCGCCCGGCTCGGCGGCGACGAGTTCGGCATCGTGGTGGACAACTCGCCGACCACGCCGAGCGTGCCCGACATGGTCGACCGGATCAACGAGGCGCTGCGGCGGCCGATGGAGGACGGCGTCGCCCTGTCCGCGTCCATCGGCGTGGTCGACCGGCCACCCGCCGGGTGGGACGTCGCGGAGATCCTGCGCGCGGGCGACACGACCCTGCGCCGGGCCAAGACGTGCGGCAAGCGGCAGTGGCTGCCCTACGACAAGCACGCCGACCGGGCGCTGCGGGAACGGCACGCGCGGGCCGCGCGGATGCCCGGCGCGTTGGCCGAGCAGGAGCTGGAGGTCGAGTACCAGCCGGTCCTCGACCCGGCCGACGGGCGGGTGCTCGGGCACGTGGCCCGGCTGCGCTGGGACGACGTCGGGCACGCCGAGTGCGTCGCCCTGGCCGAGGAGACCGGGCTGTCGCCGGCGCTCGGCCAGTGGGCGCTGCACGAGGCCGCCGTCGCCGCAGTCGGAGCTTCCACGCCGGACTCCACTGCGTCGGATTCTTTCGGGCACCTGTACTTCGAGCTCTCCCCGATGCAGTCCCGCGACGAGGACCTGGTGCGCACGGTGATGCGGACATTGGACGTGACCGGCCTGCCCGCGTCCCGGCTGCAGATCTTCCTGGACACCCGGTCGATGCTCGACGGCATGGGCGACGACAACGCGCAGGTGTTGCGGGACAACGGGATCGCCACCGGGCTGACCCGGTTCAACGGCGGGCAGGCCGAGCTGTCGCTGCTCGACGAGCTGCCGGTGGACGCGCTGGTCCTCGACCCGTCGGTGGTCGGCAGGCTCGCCGACCGGCCCGAGTCGTTCCTGCACACCGCGGTGGAGCGGATGGTCGCGCTGATCCGCGAGGCCGGGGTGTCGGTGCTGGTGCCGGACCTGGCCACGGCGGAGCAGGCGGCGTGGTGGACGCGGGTCGAGGTGGACGCCGCGTACGGCGACCACCTCGCGCCCGCCGTGCCGTCCTACGAGCTGTCCGACGCCTAGCGCCTGTTTCACAAGTCTCGTTCGATGAGAGTCGCGCCTGAGGTGGTTCCCGGCGGTGCGGCCGAATGGGCCGCATACCGCTGTTGTATGT
>NZ_JBEOVG010000044.1:0-74067 GCF_040295345.1 Actinosynnema sp. NPDC002837 | reverse complement strand
GCCCCGCGGCGGGGCCGCCGGGTTGGGGGGGGGGGGGCGGGCCCCCGGCCGCAGCCCCACCCCCCGGCGCGGGGGTGGCCCCGGCCGCCCCGTCAGCGGTCCAGCGCCCGGGCGATGTCCCGCCACAGGTCGTCGGCGTCCTCGATGCCCACCGACAGCCGGATCGTGCCGCCGGTGATGCCGCTCGCCTTCAGCCGGTCCTCGTCCAACTGGCGGTGCGAGGTGCTCGCGGGGTGCAGCACCAACGTCTCCGTGCCGCCGAGCGACGGCGCGAGCCGGACCAGCTCGACGCCGGTGACGAACTTCCGGCCCGCCTCCACGTCGGCCACGTCGAACGAGAACGAGCTGCCGAAGCCATCCAGGAACCGGGTCGCGACGGCGTGGCTGGGGTGCGCGTCGAGGCCGGGCCAGTGCACCACGCGCACCGCCGGGTGCTCGGCCAGGCGGCGGGCCAGGACGGCGGCGTTCTCCTCGTGCTTGCGGACGCGCAGCGCCAGGGTCCGCAGGCCGCGGATGGTGAGCCAGGCCGCGAACGGGTCCGGGGTCACGCCCAGCTCGACCGAGTGCCGCCAGGTCGAGCGGTAGCGGGCGTCGTCGGCGAACACCGCCACGCCGCCGGTCACGTCGCTGTGCCCGCCGAGGTACTTGGTGGTCGAGTGGACGACCACGTCCGCGCCGTGCTCGATCGGGCGGCACAGCAGCGGTGAGGCGAACGTGTTGTCCACGACCACGAGGACGTCGTCCGGCACGGCGACGGCGAGCGCGGGCAGGTCGCTGACGTGACCGGTGGGGTTGGCGATGGTCTCCAGGTAGAGCACCTTGGTCCCGGGCCGGACCGCCGCGCGCACCTCGTCCGGGTCGTGGCCGCCGACGTAGGTGACCGCGACGCCCCAGCGCTCCTCCAGGTCGCGCAGCAGGGCGAGCGTGCCGCCGTAGAGCGCGTGCTGGGCGATCAGGTGGTCGCCGGACCGGAGGTTCGCGAGCAGCACCGCGTTGATCGCGCCCATCCCCGACGCGGTGGCCAGCGCCGCCGTGCCGCCTTCGAGCGAGGCCACGGCGCCCTCCAGGGCCCGGACGGTCGGGTTGCCGAACCTCGTGTAGACGAACGCGCCGTCCGGCCTGGTCATCGCGTCGGCGAGGGCGTCGAGGTCGTCGAACGCGAAGCTGGAGGTCTGGTAGAGCGGCACGGACAGGGGCGTGCTGGTCAACGCGGGGACCGAGGTGCGGGCAACGCGGGTGTCGGCATGCATGGGACGAGCATGATTCAGGAAGTGGTATGTCTTTAGAGCCAATTCGCCTAGATTGGTCTCATCATGAAGCCAATCTCCGTGGACGACCTGGCGGGCCGGCTCGGGCGCTGGTCCGCCGGCCGGGGCTCGCTGTACCTGCTGCTGGCGGCGCGCCTGCGCGAACTGGTCGACGAGGGCCTGCTGCCGCCGGGGACCGTGCTGCCGCCGGACCGGTCGCTGGCGTCGGGTCTCGCGGTCGGGCGGACGACCGTGATCGCGGCGTACGACCTGCTGCGGGAGGAAGGCCGGTTGACCCGGCGGCGCGGCAGCGGCACGTGGGTGTCGTCGGGTGGTCGTGCGGCGGCCCGCGAGGAGACCGCGAACCCGATGTTCGTGAACCTGCTGGAGCCGCCCGACGGCGTGCTCCAGTTCGCCTGCGCCGGGCCGATGGCGCCGCCCGACCGGCTGGTGCGGGCCCAGCGGCGGGCGGTGGAGCGGTTGGCCGGCGAGGACCTGGGCTACCACCCGTCCGGGCTCCCGGCGCTGCGCGCGGCGCTGGCCGACCGGTACCGCGACCTCGGCGTGCCGACGACCGCGGGTCAGATCCTGGTGACGACGGGGGCGCAGCAGGCGTTGGCGCTGCTGACGCGCGCTCTCGTGCGGCCGGGTGACGAGGTGCTGGTGGAGGCGCCGACCTACCCCGGCGCGCTGGACCTGTTCCGGGAGGTCGGCGCGGTCGTCCGCGCGGACGACGACCTCGCGGGCGCGCTCGCGCGTTTCACACCGGCGTTGGTGTACGCGATGCCCGCGTTCCGCAATCCCACCGGCTCGTCCCTGAGCCCGTTGGCACGCGCGCGCCTCACGAGGGCGGCCGGCGACGTGCCGCTGGTGTTCGACGAGGTGCTGGCCGACCTGGACCTGAGCGGCGCGCCGGCGTCGCCGCCCACTCCCGGCGCGATCACGGTGGGGTCGCTGAGCAAGGTGGTGTGGGGCGGGTTGCGGGTCGGCTGGGTGCGGGCCGACGCGGCGCTCGTCGCCCGGCTGGCCCGGTTCAAGGCGGTGCACGACCTGGGCAGCGCGGTGCTGGACCAGTGGGCGGCGGTGGAGCTGCTGGCGGACTTCGCGGCGGTGCGGTCGGAGCGCGTCACGGCGTTGCGGCGGCAGCACGACCACCTGTGCGCGCGGGTGCGCGAGGAGCTGCCGGAGTGGGAGTTCACGCCCGCCGAGGGCGGCCAGACGCTGTGGGTGCGGCTGCCCGACGCGGACGCCGCCTCGTACGCCCAGGTGGCGTTGCGGCACGGGGTCGCCGTGCTGCCCGGGGGTTCGCTGGACCCGACGGGCGGCAGCGCCGACCGGCTGCGGCTGCCGTTCACCGCCGAACCGCCGGTGATCAGCGCCGCCGTCGCCGCGTTGGCCGCCGCGTGGCGCGCCTTCGCCGCCGAGTCGACCCGCCGGCCGCTCGTGCCGTCCATGTCGGTGTAGGAACGGCCGGCGCCACCGTGGCCGCGGCGGCGCCGGCCAAGCCTCGTCGGACCTCGTCGGACGTGCGGCTCGAGCCTACGGCCGGCGCCCCAGCCGGGACCTCTCGCGGATTGCCCGTTCGGTCAGGACCCGGCGTAGCGGCCTGCGTCGAGGCGGTTGCGCCCGCCGACCTCGCGACGCGTGGTGGACCGGGTGCTCGTCGCCGCGCGACGAGCGCTGTCGGGCGCTCCCCGTCGTCAGGAGATGCCGCCGTCGCAGCCCGCGTCCCGGACACCGCCCTGGATCCAGGGCAGGTTCACCTTCCGGAACGCGATCGAGCGGTGCGAGGACGAGCTCGCCGAGGTGTTCTCGTTGACCTCGATCAACGCCCCGACGTGGTAGTCGGCGGTCTTGACGATGCTGGAGTAGCCGCCCTCGCGGTAGCTGCCGCCCTCGTCGGGCAGCGGCGCGTCGGAGAACGGTCGGCTGTAGGCCCACGTGCGGCCCTCGTCCTCGCTCATCCGGATCCGCATCTTGGTGCGGGTCTCGGTGCTGGCGGAGTTCACGAACGCGAGCCGGGCGGGCGCGTCGGCGTTGTAGCGCATGGTCGAGCCCTCGTTCACCGGGTCGAGCAGGCAGCTCGCCGCGGCGAACGGCCGGAAGCCGTTCTCGATCGTCCCCCGGGTGACCCAGCGCCGTTCCTGGATCTCCGCGGTCGCGGAGGTCGGCCGGTCGTTGCGGTACAGCTCGCCGTTGGCCAGCTCCAGCACGGTGGACTCGCCGGTCTGCTCCATCGACGCGCCCGCCGTGGTGCGCAGCGGCGCCGACTTCCACGTCACACCGTGGTCGTCGCTGTAGAGGTTGCGGTGCTGCGCGGGGATCACCAGGCGGCCGGCGTCGCGGTAGGTGGTCTGGATGCCGACGCCGGGGCCGACCGCGTCCCAGTTCCAGCTCCGGCCGTCGGCCAGGGTCCGGGGCTTGAGGGTGGCGGACATGTTCGTCGGTGACGCCCAGGTGTTGCCGTTGTCGGTGCTGGAGGTCAGCCACACCTGCCGGTCGTCCCACGAGTCGACGGGCGAGTGTCCCTCGGGCTGGTGGTTGAGGAACAGCCAGATCCTGTTGTTGCCGCGGTCGACCACGGCGGTCGGGTTGCCCCACGTGCCCTGGCCGGCGCCCACCACCTCGCGCAGGTTCGACCAGGTCGCGCCGTTGTCGTCGGACACCTTGTAGACCAGGTTGATGTTGCCGAAGTCGGCGTTGCCCGCCGCACGCCCCTCGACGAACGCGATGAGCCGGTTGGTGTTCGTGCGGATCAACGACGGGATGCGGAACGAGTGGTACCTGATCCCGTTGAGCACGTCGTCGCCACCGCCGTCGAAGATGACCTTCTCGGAGTGCGACTGCGCGGCCGCGGCCTGGTGGCCCGACACGGGCGCCGAGGTGGCGACCAGCAAGGCGACGACGACACCGCAGATCCGCAACAGCGACACCCTGGCACTCCCCCGGCTCGGACGAAACTTCCGACCCAACGTAGCCACGGTTACGAAAAATCGTAACCACGCGAGGTTGGCCACGACGTGAACGGCGCGTGACGACGCCAGCCGCCCGCCACGGGTGGGCGAGCGGCCGGCGTCGGACGCGGGGTGCGGGGCCGCCCGGTGTCGTAGGCGGCCCCGCGGCATCACCGGAACAGGCGCAGTGGCACGGCCTCCGCCATCGCGGCCATGCCGGCGTCGTTCGGGTGGAGGTGGTCGCCGCTGTCGTAGGCGGGCAGCAGGCGGTCGGGTTGCCCGGGGTCGCGCAGGGCCCGGTCGAAGTCGATCACGCCGTCGTACTCGCCGCCGGTGCGGATCCAGTGGTTCACGGTCTGCCGCGCGGCCTCGTTCTCCGGGCTGAAGAAGCCGAACGTGTCGTCGCGGAACGGCGTGATGGTGCCGCCGTGGATGCGCAGGCCCTGCGCGTGGGCACGGGCGATGAGCTGCCGGTGCGCGCCGATGATGTCCTGCGCGGTCACCTTCTCCGACAGCGGCGCGCTCGTGCCGGGGTGGCCGAGGTCGTTGACGCCGAGCAGCACGACGACGTGCCCGACACCGGGCTGGGCCAGCACGTCCCGGTCGAAGCGGCGCAGCGCTGCCTGCCCGAAGTACGCCGCGTAGCCCTCCGCCGGGTGCCCGACCGGCGGGTTGGGGTCGTGCAGCAGCCGGTTGCCGCTGATGCCCGCGTTCACCACGCCGAGGTGCCGCAGGCTTCGCTCGGCGGAGAACCGGCGGGCGAGGACGTCGGGCCAACGGCGGTTCGCGCCACGCGTGGTCTCCGCGCCGTCGGTGATCGAGTCGCCGAAGGCAACCACGGTCGAGCCGCGCTTGCCGCCCGTGACGCTGACGCCGGTGAGGAAGTGCCACTTGCCGAGCACGGCGGTCGGCGTGATCTCCGTGCGGCCGGTGACGTTGCCCGCCGCGACGTACCCGTCCTGGTACGGGAACGCGTGCACGGTGTTGCCCGCCGTGCGCCGCGGCAGGTGGATGCTGACCACGAGGTCGGAGTCTGCCGCGACGGGCAGCGCCACCGGGTCGCTGAGCAGCGGCGTGCCGGGCGGCAGGGTCGCGGACGGGCGCCCGCCGAACGTCAGCCGCCGGTCGCTGCCGGGCTCGATCGCCGAACCCCCGCCGGCCCGCCGTGCGACGTGCGCCTCGCCGATCACCAGCGGTTCGGCGCCGAACTCGTTGGACAGCCGCACGCGGACCGTGCCGCCGCCGACGCTCAGGTGCACGACCTGGCGCAGCGTCTGGTCCTCGAACGACGTCGTGTCCGAGGCGGGCACGGTGGTGGGCGAGGTCGCCCACGCCCCGACCCAGGTCGGCCGCGGTGACGCGGCGGCCGCGGTCGGCAGCAGGAGCAGCAGGGCGGTCAACGCCGCCGTCGTGGTGCGCTTCACGGTCGACCCCTTCAGCGGCGCGCGGGCCGGTCGAAGCGCCAGCCGTCGGCGCGCAGTTCGGGGATCAGCCTGGCCACCGCGTCCACGGTCTGGCCGCGCTCGTTCGGGCCGTCGTGCATCAGGACGACGGCGCCGTCGGTGAGGCCGTCCTTCACCCGGCGCACCAGCTCGTCCACGCCCGGCGGCTCCCAGTCGCCGATGGCGAGCTTCCAGCCGAGCGAGGTCATGCCGAGCTTGGCCGCGACCTGCGGGCTCTGCCCCCAGCTGCCGTAGGGCGCGCGGAAGTAGCGGATGGGCGCGCCCGGCGCGGCGCGGTGGATCGCGGCGCTGGTCTGCCTCAGGTCGGCCTCGATCTGCTCGGGCGTCCACTCGCCCATGTTGTCGTGGTGCATGCTGTGGTTGCAGAGGATGTGCCCGCCCGCGACGATCTTGCGCACCAGCTGCGGGTTCGCCTCGACGTAGTCGCCCCAGAGGCAGAACACGGCCTTGACGTGGTGGCGGCGCAGCACTTCCAGCAGGCGCGGCGTGTCGGCCGGGTTGGGGCCGTCGTCGAAGGTGAACGCGACCGTGCGGCCACCGTGCTTGGTGGAGTCGACGATCACCGGCTCGGCCGCGCTCGCCGGCGCCGAGCTCAGGCCGAGCACCAGGCCAGTGGTCAACAGCACCGTTCTCCACCGCATCGCGAAACCCCTTCCGTCGGACGAGCGCTGTCACTATCAGGTCGGGATCAACCCACCTACCAGACGTTTCGCGGAAGTTTCGAGTCTCAACTGGCTTGCGCCGCAACGGGAATCCGGCGGCTCAGCCGGGCTGGTTGGTGGCGATCACCACCGCGGCCCGCGTGTCCCAACCCAGGGACGCGTAGAGCGCCTGCCCCGCCACGCCGGCGAGCAGGATGCCGTGGTGCGCGCCGCGGGCGACCGCCTCCTCGGCCAGGGTGGCCATCACCAGGCTGCCCAGGCCACGGCGGCGGTGGGCCGAGGCGGTCTCGATCCGGTCGAAGACGGCGTCCCGGTCGGTGACGGCCACCTGACCGCTCGCGGCCTGCTCGTCGGACTCGTGCCGGACGTCGGCCACGACGACTTCCGCCTCCGACGTGGCGATCCGGTAGTGCGCCGGGACCGTGCGGCGCGGGTGGTCGGCCAGCGAACGGGTCATCAGCCACTCGCGCGCGGTCTTGAGGTGCAGACCGGCGTGGCGCAGCACCTCTTCGACCTCGTCGGGCCGCGTGGTGGGGACGGTCAGCCAGGTCGCCTCCTCGGCGGCGACGGCCTCGTCGGCCAGGGCGCGCAGGCCGGTGACGTCGTCCGGGCGCAGGGCGATGATCTCCCGGTGGCGGCCGGGGCGGTGCTGGAGCAGGTGCAGGGCGTCGCCGGTGTCCCGTGGCGCGGCCCAGCCGCGGCTCACGCTCCACCCCTTCTCCCAGCGGCGGACCAGGTCGGTGAGGCTCGTGCCCGTGGCGGTCGAACTCGTCGTCATTGTTGCCACGTTATGGCAATAGTCCGGGCGACCGCGCCCGATTTCGGCGGAGGGCGTCGAACGACGGCCGGGTGGCGGATTTACATCGTTGATACAACGTTGAAAAACTGGGTCCGCCGCCCAAGTCGACGACGACCGGGAGCCGACCATGTCCATGCGACGTCGCACGTTCCTCACCGCCGGCGCCGTGACGGCCCTCGGCGCGGCAGTGCGGCCGGCCGAGGCCGCCGCGCAGGCCGGCCCGTGGTACCCGCCTCACCGCGCGCCGCTGCGGCCGGCCGCTTTCCTCCGGCTGCCGCCGGGCGCGGTGCGTCCGCGCGGCTGGTTGGCGACCCAGCTGGACAAGCAGCTCGACGGCCTGAACGGGCGCCTCCAGGAGGTCTCGCACTTCCTGCGCTTCGACGCCACCGGGTGGGTGCGCCCCGAGCTGGGCGGCTGGGAGGAAGTGCCGTACTGGCTGCGGGGGTACGGCGACCTCGGCTACGTCACCGGGGACGCGCGCGTCCTGCGCGACGCGGAGCGGTGGATCGAGGCGGTGCTCGCGACGCAGGCGGCGGACGGGTTCTTCGGCCCGTCGGCGCTGCGCGGCTCGCTCAACGGCCACGCCGACCTGTGGCCGCACATGCCGATGCTGCACGCCCTGCGGTCGTGGGCGGAGTTCCACGAGGACACCAGGGTCGACCGGGCGCTGACCCGGTTCTTCGCCTTCACCGCGCGACAGCCCGACGCCGTGTTCGCCGACGGTTGGGGCGCCACGCGCTGGGGTGACGCGATGGACGTGGTGCTGTGGCTCTACAACCGCACCGGCGACGCCTCGCTGCTCGACCTGACCCGGCGCGTCCACCGGCACTCGGCGGACTGGGTCGGCGGCCTGCCGACCCTGCACAACGTGAACATCGCCCAGGGGTTCCGCGAGCCGGCGCAGTTCTCCGTGCTCTCCGGCGACGACGGCGACCGCGCGGCGGCCTACCGCAACTACGACACCGTGATGCGCCGGTACGGGCAGTTCCCGGGCGGCGGGTTCGCGGGCGACGAGAACGCCCGCCCCGGCTACGGCGACCCCAGGCAGGGCTTCGAGACCTGCGGCGTGGTCGAGTACATGGGCAGCCACGAGCTGCTCACCCGGTTGACCGGCGACGCGGTGTGGGCCGACCGCACCGAGGACCTGGCGTTCAACCTCCTGCCCGCCTCGCTCGACCCGTCCGGGCGGGTGGCGCACTACGTCACGCCCGCCAACGTCGTGCGGCTGGACGACGTGCCCAAGCGCCGCCGCCAGTTCCAGAACGGCTTCGCGATGCTGGCCTACAAACCGGGCGTCGACCAGTACCGCTGCTGCCCCCACAACTACGGCCAGGGCTGGCCGTACTTCGTGGAGGAGATGTGGCTGGCCACCGGCGACGGCGGGGTGGCGGCGGCGTTGTACGGGCCCTCGACGGTCACGGTGAAGGTCGCCGACGGCACCCCGGTCACGATCACGGAGGACACCGCCTACCCGTTCGGCGACACCATCACCTTCCGGGTCGCCACGCCCCGCCCGCTCGCGTTCGGGTTCACCGTGCGGATCCCGGGGTGGTGCTCCTCCCCCGTGCTGACGGTCGACGGCTCGCCGGTGGCCGTCCAGGGCGGTCCCCGCTTCGCCACCGTCCGCCGGACGTGGTCCGACGGCGACGTGCTCGTGCTGCGGCTGCCGATGGCCCCGCGCACGCGGACGTGGCCGGACAACCACGGCGCGGTCTCCGTCGAGTACGGCGCGCTGACGTTCTCGCTGCGCGTCGACGAGCGCTGGACCCGCTACGGCGGCACGGACGCGTGGCCCGAGTACGCGGTCGAGGCGGCCTCGGCCTGGAACGTCGGCCTGGTGCCCGGCCAGCCCGTCTCGGTGGCGACCGGTGGCGGCGACGTCGACGATCCCTTCACCGTCGCGAACGCGCCCGTCAGGCTCACCGCGAAGGCGCAGGAGATCACCGACTGGACCGCGGACGGCGAGCACGTCGTCGGCACGTTGAGCGACAGCCCCGTGGCGACGACCGCGCCGGTCCGCGACGTCACGCTGATCCCCGCCGGCGCGGCGCGTCTCCGGATCACCTCGTTCCCGCGGACCGGCGGGTCACGAGGCTGGGGCACGCCGGGCGTGGTGCTGCGCGTGCAGAACAAGCACAGCGGCAAGGTGCTCGCGGTGGCCGGCGCGTCGACCGCGAACTCGGCAGGGGTCGTGCAGTTCGCCGACACCGGCGCCGCCGACCACCGCTGGCGTCTGGTGGACCAGGGGAACGGCCTGGTGAAGGTGCGCAACGAGCACTCGGGCAAGGTGCTCGGCGTCGACGGCATGTCCACCGCGAACTCCGCACGGGTGGTGCAGTACGACGACAACGGCACCCGCGACCACCTGTGGGAGCTGCTGGACGACGGCGCCGGCTGGTTCCGGCTGCGCAACGTCAACTCCGGCAAGGTGCTCGGCGTCGACCTGATGTCCACTGCGGACTCGGCGCGAGTGGTGCAGTACGACGACAACGGCACCGCCGACCACCTGTGGCGGGTCGTCCCCGAAGGCACGGTGAAGATCCAGAACCTCAACTCGACCAAGGTCCTCGCCGTGGACGGGATGTCGACCGCGGACTCCGCGCGCGTCGTGCAGTTCGCCGACACCGGCACCGCCGACCACCGCTGGCAGTTCCTGCCCGAGGCCGACGGCTGCTTCCGCATCCGCAACGCCCACTCCGGCAAGGTGCTGGGCGTGGACCGGATGTCGACCGCCGACTCGGCGATCGTGGTGCAGTTCGCCGACAACGGCACGGCCGACCACCTGTGGCGGCTCCGGGCGAGCACGGACGGGCTGTGGCGGATCCGGAACGAGCACTCGGGCAAGGTGCTCGGGGTCGACCGCATGTCCTACGACGATTCGGCCCAGGTGGTCCAGTTCGGCGACACGGGCACCCCCGACCACCTGTGGCGGCTGCTGCCGGCGTGATGCAATCTCCGCGTGACGACGATCGACCAGCTGCGCAAGACCGCGCGGTCTCTGCCCGAGGTGGCCGCGGACGGCCGGGCGTTCACCGTGCGGGGCACGCGGTTCGCCTCGGTGGACGAGCACGACCGCGTCCACCTCCACCTGCCCGCCGCGGACGTGGACGCGGTCCTGGCGGCGCACCCGACCGCCGAGCGCCTGGCCGGCGGCGTGCGCGTCCCGCTCGGTGACGTCGACGGGCAGCGGCTCGACCACTGGGTGCGACGGGCGTGGCTGTCGCGGGCACCGGAGGATCTCGCGGCGCGGGCCGCCGGGGCCGAGACCGCCGAGCCGGGCGAGGTCGGCGACCTGCCCAAGGGCATCGGACGACCCGCCACGCGGGCGCTCACCGCCATCGGCGTCACCACGCTCGCCCAGGTCGACCGGTTGAGCGACGCCGAGCTGCTGGCCGTGCACGGCGTCGGACCGAAGGCCGTCCGGGTGCTCCGCGAAGCGCTCGACCGCTGAACGGCCTGCCTCAGAACGTGTAGTTCACCACGAACGCCGGGTGGTCGGTGCGGTACATGGCGTACTCCTGCGTCGACACGAACGTCAGCGTGCGGGCGATGACGTGCTGCACGTCGCCGTCGCCCTTGCGGAACCAGCCCGACGGCACGCAGTTCTGCGCGTTGGTCGCCGAACCCGGGCTGTACTTGAGGTTCAGGTCGCCCAGGACCACGTGCCTGGTCGTGGCGGAGCCGGTCGGGTCGTAGCCCAGCACGATCGCGGGCACGAGTTCCTTGCACTGCGCCAGCGCCACGGTGCCGGTCGTGCTCAGGTGCGTGGTGCAGGCGGTGAACGCGCGCACCTCGCTCAGCGCGCACGCCCAGGCCCGGACCTCGGTGCCGCTGTCCTGCGCGGTGTACACGCCGTGGCCGCTGGTCCGGATGCCTTCCTTGACGATGATCCCGCTGCCGTAGGCGCCCCGGCCGTCGGTGCACTCGATGTTCGCGCCCGTGGTCTTCCGGCGCGCGAACGCGAACTGGTACTCGGCGATCGCGCCCACGGCGGCGGTCAGCCGGGGCAGGTCGGACAGGCACACCTCGTTCACCGACACCACGTCCGGCACGCGGCGCTGGATCATCGTCACGGCCTCGCCCACGGCCAGCCCGTCCTGGTAGCACCCAGCGACGCCGCTGTTGCACAGGTTCAGCTGCAAGACCTTGAACGCGGTCGCGGCGGTGGCGGGCGCCGTCACCAGCCCGCAGAGCAGGAACACGGCCAGGACGAGGCCGGCGGTGCGGCGTGGGAGGCCCATGTCGACCATGCTCACACGGCAAACGCGCCGTGACCAGGGTTGATACCTTCCTCGCATGGCGTTCACGCTGGAGCAGCTACGGGGCTTCGTAGCCGTCGCCGAGGAGTTGCACTTCAGCCGTGCCGCCGCCCGGCTGGCGATGACGCAGCCGCCGCTGAGCAGGCAGATCCAGAAGCTGGAGCGGTCGGTCGGCGCGCGGCTGCTGATCCGCGACAACCGGCGGGTCACGCTCACCGCGGCGGGCGAGGTGTTCCTGGTCGAGGCGCGGCGGCTGCTGTCGCTGGCCGAGACCGCGCCGGAGCTGGCCCGGCGGGTGTCGTCGGGGTCGAGCGGCGTGGTGCGGGTCGGGTTCACCGCGGCGGCCACCTACGGCATCCTCGGCCGGCTGCTGGACGACATCGCCGCGCAGCTGCCGGACGTGGACGTGGAGCTGGTCGAGCTGGTCACCCGGGAGCAGGTGTCCGCGCTGGTGAACGAGGAGATCGACCTCGGGCTCGGCCGGCCGCCGTTCGACGACTCGACCTTCGGCTCACGGCTGCTGCACCGGGAAGGGCTGCTGGTCGCCGTGCCCGCCGGCCACCCCCTGGCGGCGCTGGGACGTGACGCGACGGCCGCCGACGTGGTCCGCGAGCCGGTCGTCATGCACTCGCCCACCGACGCGCGCTACTTCTACGACCTGGTCGTGCGCACGGTGCCGATCGCGTCGGAGAACACGGTGCACACGGTCAGCCAGGTGCTCACCATGCTGTGGCTGGTCGCGGCCGGCCGGGGTGTCGCGTTCGTGCCGGAGTCGGCGGCGCGGCTGCGCATCGACGGCGTCGAGTTCGCCCGGCTGGCGACCGCGGTGCCCGAGCCGGTGGAACTGCACCTGCTGTGGTTGAAGGCTTCGGCCAACCCGGCGCTGTGGCGGACGTTGAGCGTCCTGGAGGGCCGCACGCCGTTCGAGTGATGCCCTCCGGGTATTGCGCAATGCTAAATAACTCTTGGACAAGCATCACTCCTGGTCCATACGGTGGAGCCGTGACGAACCCCGCCGCTCTCGCCGACCGACTCGCCTCCGGGCTGCTGTCCTTCCCGGTCACCCACTTCGACGCCGACCTGCGGTTCGACGAGCACCGCTACCGCGAGCACCTGGCCTGGCAGGCGAGCTTCGACGTGGCGGGCCTGTTCGCCGCGGGCGGCACGGGCGAGGGGTTCTCGCTGACGCCCGCCGAGCTGGACCAGGTGGTCCGCGTCGCCGTGGACGAGGTGGGCGGCAAGGTGCCCGTCGTGGCGCCGGCGACCGGCGCCACCGCCGTGTCGGTGGCGCAGGCGCGTGCCGCCGAGGCCGCGGGCGCCTCCGGCGTGCTGCTGTTCCCGCCCTACCTCACCGAGGCCGGTCAACGCGGCCTGGTCGAGCACGTCTCCGCGGTGTGCCGGGCCACCGGGCTCGGCGTGATCGTCTACAGCCGGGCCAACGCCGTGCTGACCGACGCGACGGTCGCCGAGCTGGCCGACCGCAACCCCAACCTGATCGGGCTCAAGGACGGCGTCGGCGACGTCGAGCAGCTGACCCGCACCTACGCCCGCGTCGGCGACCGGCTGATCTACATCGGCGGCCTGCCGACCGCGGAGACGTTCGCCCTGCCGCTGCTGCAGCTCGGCGTCACCACGTACTCCTCCGCGCTGTTCAACTTCGTGCCCGAGTTCGCCCTCGAGTTCTACGCCGCCGTCCGCGCTCAGGACCGGACCGCCGTGTACGGGATGCTGCGCGACTTCGTGATCCCCTACCTGGACCTGCGCGACCGGGAGCGCGGGTACGCGGTGTCGATCGTCAAGGCCGGGCTGACCGCCGTGGGCCGCGACGGCGGCCCGGTGCGCCCGCCGTTGACCGACCTGACCGACGACGAGCGCGCCCGCCTCACCGCCCTGGTCCGGCAGCTCGCCTGATCGCCCGCGCCCGAGGAGAAGGAGCCCGATGTCCCCCAGTCCCGACCGGATCACGTCGATCACGCTGTCCTCGGTGACCCTGCCGCTGCCGACCGCGATCAGCGACGCCAAGGTGTTCACCGGCAGGCAGCGGCCGATGACCGAGGTCGCGATGCTCTTCGCCGAGATCCGCACCGAGGCCGGGCTGGAGGGCGTCGGGTTCGGCTACAGCAAGCGCGCCGGCGGGCCCGCCCAGTTCGCGCACGCCCGCGAGGTCGCGCCCGACCTGATCGGCGAGGACCCCAACGACATCGGCCGGCTGTGGACCAAGCTGGTCTGGGCCGGCGCGTCGGTCGGGCGCAGCGGCGCGGCCACCCAGGCGCTGGCCGCGTTCGACATCGCGCTGTGGGACCTCAAGGCCAAGCGCGCGAACCTGCCGCTGGCCAAGCTGCTCGGCGCGCACCGCGACTCCGTCCGTTGCTACAACACCTCCGGCGGGTTCCTGCACGAGACCGTCGAGCAGATCAAGGACAACGCGACCCGCACGCTGGAGTCCGGCGTCGGCGGCATCAAGATCAAGGTGGGCCTGCCGGACCGGGCGGAGGACCTGCGCCGGGTCGCCGCCGTCCGCGAGCACCTCGGCGACGGCGTGCCGCTGATGGTCGACGCCAACCAGCAGTGGGACCGGCCCACCGCGATGCGGGTCGGCCGGGCGCTGGAGGAGTTCGACCTGGTGTGGATCGAGGAGCCGCTGGACGCCTACGACGTCGAGGGGCACGCGGAGCTGGCCCGGTCGCTGACCACGGCCGTCGCCTCCGGCGAGATGCTGACCAGCGTCGGCGAGCACTACGAGCTGATCCGGGCCGGCGCCGTGGACGTGCTGCAACCGGACGCGCCGCGCGTCGGCGGGATCACCCAGTTCCTCAAGCTCGCCACGCTCGCCGACCACCACCACCTCCAACTCGCGCCCCACTTCGCCATGGAGATCCACGTCCACCTCGCCGCCGCCTACCCGCGCGAGCCGTGGGTCGAGCACTTCGACTGGCTGCACCCGCTGTTCGACGAACGGCTGGAGATCCGGGACGGCCGGATGCACCTGTCCGACCGGCCAGGCCTCGGCGTCACCCTCAGCGACCAGGCCCGCGCCTGGACCGTCGAGACCGCGAAGGTCGGCTCGCCCCGGTGACGGGCGCCCGCGGGTGAACGCGGTCCTGTCGGGTTTCGCCACCCTCGTCGCGGTGATCGCGGTCGGCTGGATCGCCGGCCGCGCCCGCGTGCTCGGCGAGGGCGCGGCCGGCGTGCTGTCCCGGCTGTCGTACTTCATCGCCACGCCGGCGTTGCTGCTGCTGACCCTCGCCGACGCGGACCCGTCCGTGATGCTGTCCCCCACCCTGGTGGCCACGGCGGGCAGCGCGGTGGTGTGCGCGCTGGTCTACCTCGTCGTCGCGTGGTGGCGCTGGCGGCCGCGCGCCGGCCACCTGGCCACCGGCGCGCTCGCCACGTCCTACGTCAACGCGGGCAACCTCGGCATCGCCATCGCGGTGTACGTGCTCGGCGACGCCTCCCTGGTGGCGCCGGTGCTGCTGTTCCAGGTGCTGGTGCTGGCGCCGATCGGGCTGACGGTGCTGGCCGCGTCACGCGACGCGGGCCCTGGCGGGCCGTCGCGGGCCCACCTGCTGACGCAGCCGTTCCGCACGCCGCTGGTGATCGGCTGCGCCCTGGGCCTGGCGCTGTCCGCGCTCGACTGGATGCCGCCCGCCCCGGTGCTGCGGCCGGTCGAGCTGCTCGCCGACCTCGCCGTCCCGGCCGCCCTGCTCGCCTACGGCGCGAGCCTGCACGGCGCGCCGCGCCCGGCCTCCGGCGGCACGGCGGGCCAGGTGTGGCTGGTGGTCGCGCTGAAGACCGCGGCGCAGCCCGTGCTGGCCTACGCCCTCGGCCGCTGGGTGCTCCACCTTGACGACCCGGCGCTGCTCGCCGTCACCATCGCCTCGGCGCTGCCCACCGCGCAGAACGTGTTCGTCTACGCCACGGCCTACGACCGGGGCACCGAACTGGCCCGGGACGCCGTGCTGATCACCACCGTCCTCTCGGTGCCGGTCCTCGCCGGGATCGCCGTCGCGCTCGGCTGAGCCTCACCGCCGTGGCGTGACCGAGGACGCCACGACGAGCGGTGCGAGCTGGACCCAGTCGACGTTCGGGCCCCAGGCGGCCGGGTTGCCGAACGTGAGCGCGCCGTCGTCGGTGACCAGGTCGAGCGGCGAGGTCTCCGGCCAGAAGCCGTCCCAGGTGTAGTTGTGGCGGTACGGCGCGCTCGTGGCGTGGCCGCCTTCCTCGGTGGCGACGAGCGTCCGGGTGATGGTGTCGGTGTTGTACGGGTGGCCGGTGTTCTTCTCGGCCTGCGCGTAGGCGACGGTCAGGTTGTACTGGCCGGCCACGAACCCGGCCGGGCGCGGGATGGTCAGCGTGCCGCCGTGGCCCAGCCGGCCGACGTACGAGCCGCCGGAGGCCCACGGCCCGGAGGTCACCACCGCTCCCCCGTCGAGCCGACCGGACTCGGCCTCCACGCGGACCGCACGAGCGTCGGACGCCGCGTCGCGGACGGAGGTCAGCGTGCCGAGCACGAGCGGTGCGCGGCTCTCGTTCGACAGGACGACCTCGGTGACGCCGGCCTTGAGGTGGGCCGTGACGCGGCCGGTCCACGCGCCGGGCCGGTCGGCGGTCAGGTCGCGCACCCGTCGTCCGGACAGGGCGAGGCCGAGCGCGCTGCGGCCGGAGCCGAGCCACGTGGTGGACAGCTCGTGGTAGCCGTCCTCGGCAGCGGACACGTACGTGGTCACGGTGTCGCCGGGGCCGAGGACGACCGCGCCGGGTGCGGCGACCTGGAGCGCACGGGGGCCGCGGTCGACCGTGCCGCCGGACCGGCGCGACTCGGTGAGCGGGTAGACCGTCCTCTCGGGACCGGTGACCTCGGTCAGGTCGAACCGGTCCAGCGTGATGTCGGACGGGCCGTCGAGGAAGCCGCCGGGACCGCTGGTGCGCAAGGAGATCCGGTGCCGACCGGCGGTGAGCGTGATCGGCGTGTCGAGTCGGCCGCGGTAGACCCGGTTCAGCGTCGCCGGGAAGGTCAGGTCGCGCACGTGCGCGTCGTCCACGTACAGCGCCTGCCTGCCGACGAACCCGTCGGTGCCGTAGAACACCCCGAGCCGGTACGCGCCGTCCCGCGGCACGTCCACGTCGACCGTGACGCGCGAGGCGGGGTCCTTCATGAAGCCGACGTCCTTGTGGCCGGACGTGGTGTAGCGCTGGGCCATCTCGTCCGAGCCGGAGCCGTCGTCCTGGGTGACGACCACGGCGTGCTCCACCGCGCCCGACTCGGCCTCGTGGCTCGCCTGCCACGGCGCGTCGGCGACCGGCGGCGCGCCGAGGCCCGCCCGGGTGACGACGACCTGGTAGGCGGCCAGCGGGTCGCCGCCGGGCACGGCGATCGTCGCCTTGCCGCCGACCACGCGGACCCTGGCCGCCGCGACCACGGGCGGCTGCCCGGCGTCACCCTCGTAGCCCGACCAGGTGGTCTTGGCGACCCGCACGTCGACCCGGTCGCCGAAGACCCGCCGGTCCAGGCCCGTCACGACGACGTCCACCGCGTTCGCCGTGCCGCCGAGCAGGACGGTCGCCTTGGCGTCGCCCCGGTCGTAGGCGGCCAGGCCCTGCACCGTGTCCCGGGTGCTGGGCCGCGGCGGCGTGGCGCGGACGGTGTCGCCGGACAGGTCGGCGTACCACTTCGTCAGCCACCAGCCGCCGTTGGCGCGGCCGGTCCGCACGGCGTGGTCGCTGAGGTTGCCCGCCATCGTCCAGAACGCCAGCTGGCCGTCGACCTTGGTCTCCTCCAGCATGGCGATCCACTGGACCAGCTGACCGGGCACGGAGGTGTCACGCCGGTTGGAGTACTCGTTGATGTTGATCGGCCGCGGCGCGATGCCGAGTTCCCGTTCGAGCGCCCGGTAGTCCTCGTAGTGCTCGCGGTAGGTGGTCAGGGAGTCGGGGCCGAGCTCGTGCCAGGTGACGACGTCGGGCAGCACGTCGTGGGCCTTGGCGTGGGTGAGCAGGTCGCGCAGGTGGTCCGGGCGGTACCGGGTCTCGCCCGGGCCGGTGATGCGGGCGTCGGGCAGCACGGACCTCACCAGCCGGTAGACCCTGGTCCAGTCGGCCAGGAACCGGTCCTTGTCCGCCGCCCAGTCGCCGTACCAGATCCAGTCCGGCTCGTTGAAGATCGTCCACACGAACCGGTCGCGGTCCGGCCGTGCGGCGACCTTCTCCAGCTGGGGCCGCAACCGCGCGATGTAGTCGTCGATGCCCAGGTCCTGGTAGGGCCAGGCGCTGTAGACGTCCTGCGCGTAGAGGTGCACGTCGGTGCCGCCGGCCGCGAAGTACCCGTCCGCGACCCGCAGCGCGTCGCCGCTCGGGTGCTGCTCGCCGTCCGGCGCCTTCTGCGAGACCGTGCGGGGGCGCATGCCGGCGACGAGGTCGTGCGACGGGACGCCGGGGTCGCCGAGGCCGTAGAGGATGCCGGTGGCGCCGCCGTGGAACGCGCCGGTGGGCGAGTCGAGGTCGACGCGCAGCGTCTCGGTCGACGACTTCCGCGCCGAGACCGCGGTCGAGGTCCCCAGGGCCATCGCGGCGGCGATCGTGCCCGCCAGGAAGGGGTGTCGCATCAACGCTCCTTTTGTCACTTGACGGCGCCGCTGGTGATGCCGGCGAGGATCCGTCGCCGGACGGGCGCCAGGACGGCGACCAGCGGCAGGCTCATCAAGATCACGTAGGCGAAGATCAGGTGCCGGTTTCGGCAGCACGACGCGTCGGAACACCGTGACCGGGCCCGCGCCGTCGAGCCCGGGCCGCGCTGCCCGCCAGGCCGAGCCGGCGCAGCAGCAGCACCACCGTGACGACCGCCGGCGGCAGCACGATCCCGCTGATCCCCAACGCGTGCAGCACCCCGTTGAGCCGGGTGGCGCGGCGGAGGCGACGGGGATCCGTCGGTTCACCGTGCTGTTCCCCCGGTCGGTGGGGTGGCCGGTCCTCGCTCTCCGCCGGGGGCGATCCGGAAGAGCCGCGCGGAGGCGGTGTCCTGGTGGGCGGGCGCCAGGGTCAGCGAGCCGGTGCCCCGGTCCCAGGAGTGGCTCCACGCGGGCAGGTCGCGCGGGTAGAGCACCTCGACGTCGACCGATCGGCCGCGCAGGTGCGGCAGGGACAGCGCCACGTCCGCGCCCGCGCCGTCACGCCGCCACACGGCCACGTGCGTGACGTCACCGGACCGGAGCCCGAGGCTGAGCCACGGATCGCGCCACCCGGGCAGCTCCAGCGGCCACACCGGCGCCGACACCGCCAGGTCCGCGCGGATCTCCCGGAACACCCGCACCGCTTCGCGCACGGACCGCAGCTGGTCGGCGCCCATGAGGTCCAGCCGCCCCGACAGGTAGAGCCGGCCGAGCATCCCCGTGCACACGGTGAAGGCGAACAGCTCGTCCGCCATGTCCGGTTGCGGGTAGGCCCAGCTCGCCGACTGCTCCGGCAGGACCGACATCGGCGCCGACACCGCGATCGGCGGGTAGCGCAAAGGGTCCTGCTGGTCGCTGGTGGACTGCAACTGCATCCGGGACAGCAGCGCGTAGTCCATGCGCATCGCGCCGGACGCGCAGTTCTCCAGGATCAGGTCGGGGTGCCGGTCCAGGAGCCGGTCCAGCCACTCCAGGTGGGCCCGGTTGTGCGCGAGCAGGCCCGCGCCCGCGCTGTCGGCGGCGAAGTCCGTGCCCGGTCCCGGGTCGACGTTGTAGTCGAGCTTGAGGTAGCCGACGCCGAGGTCCTCGACCAGCCGGTCGACCACGTCGTCCAGGTGCGCGATCGCGCGCGGGTGGCGCAGGTCGAGCACGTACCGGTCGTGCTCGACCAGCCGGACGCCGCCGCGTTGGAGGAACGCGGCGGCCGGGAGCTCGTCGGCCAGCGGGCTGCGCACCCCGATCACCTCCGGCTCCAGCCAGAGGCCGGGCACCATGCCCCGCTCCCGGATGCGGGTGAGCACCTCGGCGATGCCGCGCGGGAACCTGGTCTCGGACGGCCGCCACTCGCCGACGGCGTCCCACCAGCTCGTGCCGTTGTCGTACCAGCCGGCGTCGACGCAGAACACCTCCGCGCCGACGTCGGCGGCGGCGTCGACCAGGGGCAGCAGCTTCGCCGTGGTCGGATCGCCCATGAGCGTGTTCATGTAGTCGTTGAACACCACCGGCAGGGCGGACCGGTCGCGGTGAGGGCGGACGAGTTCGCGCCGGTGGGCGGTCAGCGCGGCGATCGCACCGTCCACACCGGACTCGGACACGGCCACCGACGCGGGCACGGTGGTGAACGCCTCGCCGGGCAGCAGGCAGTGCTGCCACTGGTGGTCGACGTCCGTCGGCCCGAGCAACGCCGCGTACGCGCCGTCCAGCCGTTCGCCGACCTCCCACCGCCACGCGCCGTTGTGCTCCACCTGCCACAGCCACGCCTGACCGGTCCGGCGGTCCGCCAGCCCGGCGGTGGGCAGGTGCGTGCCGGTGGACCACGTGCCCGTGCTCACGGCCGCGAACCGACCCCGACCGTGCTGACCGTGCAGCGGGAGGTTGAGGTCGGGGGTCACGCCGTCGCGCAGCGGGTGGCGCGTCCACCGGCCCTCGCCCAGCCACTCGCTCTCGCCGCGCAGCAGGTCGACGTCCCCGACCAGGGCGCCGGGGAAGCCCGCGGCGAACGACGTGACGCCGTGCAGCACCACCGGGACGTCGCCCCGGTTGGTCACGGTGGTGCGGACCTGGCAGGCCGCGACGCCGTCGACCGACCGGAACGACGTCCGCGCGAGCAGCCCGGTCCGCTCGTCGCGCACGTCCACGTGCAGCTCGCTCCACTTGCCGTCACGCGTGCGGGTGGAGCCGGCGTAGACCATGCGCCTGCCGAGCGCCGTGTCGGAGAACCGGTGCGAGGCGCGGGCCCGGCCCTCACCGGCCACCAGCAGCTCCACCAGCGGTTGCGCGGCCCTGGGGTGGTCGGACCGCGGACGGGCGGCCAGCGTGCGGACGCCGACCGGGCCGTCCGGGGACACGTCCACGACGAGTGCCAACGCCGAGTGGCCCCAGACCACGCTCGTGGCGGACTCCGATGAGATCACGGCGCTCCTGTCGTGCGTTCCGACGCGGGTTCCCCGGCTGGTCGAGGGACGCGGCGATCCGGATGAGGTCGATGTCGGGCGCGTCGCCGCTGGAGGGGTTGGCGAACGCGATCGCGTTGACGCCCGCCGTGCCCGAGGCCGTGCAGGCCGCCGACGCGACCACCGCCGCGCACCAGGCGGGTCTCGCCCTCGTCGATCCGATCACCGTCGTCACCTCCAAGTCGCAGGTCGAACTGGTTCATGGAGCGGCGACAGGCCAGCGTTCGTGCTGATCACAGCCATGTGACCGGTCACATCACGACCCCGAGTGTGACCGGTCACACGGACAAGTGAAAAGACCGCGTTACCTTGTTGTGACCAACACTGCGGTGGACAGGTTCTCAACGACCGCGCGGCGGGGCGGTCGACTCGCGCACCACGAGGGACGGCGCGGCGAGGTCGAGGGCGGGCCGCGGCTGGCCCGCCACCTCGGCCACCAGCGCCGTCAGGCACGCGCGGCCCAGCGCCACGAAGTCCATCCGCACCGTGGTGAGCGCGGGCGTCCAGTAGGCCGCGCCGGGCACGTCGTCGAAGCCGATGATGCTGACCTCGCCCGGGACGTCGCGGCCGGATTCGTGCAGGGCGCGGCGGACCGCCATGGCTGTGTCGTCGTTGCCGCACAGGATCGCGGTGACGTCCGGGTCGGCCGCCAGCCGCCGTCCCGCGAGGTAGGCCGACCGCACGTCCCACCCGACGGGCACGACCGGCGGCACCGGCGCGCCCACCTCCCGCAGCGCGTCGCGCCACCCCGTCTGGCGGGCGCTCGTGCCGGTCTCCGACGGGATCGCGACGTGGTGCACCGTGCGGTGGCCCAAGGACAACAGGTACCCGGTCGCGTCGGCGGCGGCCTGCCGTTCGTCGAGGTAGATCATGGCCCGCCCGGTGCCGGCCAGACCTCCCGCCTCGGTCGCCGCCACGGCGGGCACGGCGGCCGGCAGCGCGCGCAGGACGCCCGCGCCGGCGGCGTCGAAGGCGATCACGACGATGCCGCCGGCGTTGGGGTCGCTCACGTACTCGACCGCGTGCCGGACGTCGGCGGGGCGGTCCGACTCGACCACCCGGACGCCGAGCGCGAGCCCTTGCAGGCGCGCGGCCTCCTCGATGCCCCGCAACGTGGCGGCGTACCCGTAGAGCGTGGTGTCGGCGATGACCACCGTGACCGCGCCGGCCCGGCCCGAGCCCAGCGCCCGGGCGGCCCGGTTGGGCCGGTACCCGAGCCGCTCGATCACGTCGAGCACCTGCCGGCGGGTGTCGGGGTTGACGTTGGGCGACTCGTTGAGCACGCGTGACACGGTCTGGTACGAGACACCCGCGGCGGCCGCCACGTCACGGATGCTGGGCGCGGCCTCCCGCCCGCGCTTCCGGGCGGGCAAGCCGGGAGAACGTCCTGTCACCCCGTCATCGTGATCGCCGGCGACGACCACGTCAAAACCACCTCGGGCGGCACACGCTCGTGGTGATCGCGGCTCAGGAGTCGCGGCCGAACCAGTCCAGCACGAGCCTCGCCACCTCGTCCGGCCGGTCGAGGTGCATGAAGTGGCCGGCGTCGGCCACGACCCGCACCGAGGAGCCGTCGGCGAGACCGGTCCGGGCGTCGGCGAAGTGCTCCGGCCTGATGCAGCCGTCGTCCTCGCCGGCGAGCACGAGCATCGGGACGGTGGCCGTCGCCTCGGTCGTGGCGGCCAGTGCGGCGAGGTCCGGGTCGTGCAGCGACCGGTCGAAGTTGCCGCGGTAGATCCGCAGGACGTTGCGCAGCACGGCCGGGTCGCCGTACATCGCGTGCACGCGGGCGCGGTGTTCGCCCGGGTCGAGACCGGGCGACCAGGTCGACCACAGGTAGTCCACCAGGCCGCGGTCGGCCTCCAGCACGGACTCCGCGACACCGGGCACCTGGAACAGCCACAGGTAGAAGAACCGTTGCTGCTGCGCGGGATCGCGGAGCACCGGGCCCAGCGTCCTCGGCGGCGGCACGGCCATGGTGACCGCGTGCCGCACCCGTTCCGGCCACGCCGCCGCCAGCCGGCCCACCACGCCCGCGCCGATGTCGTGCCCGATCAGGTCGATCCCGGCGTCCGGGGACAGGGCCCGCGCGACCGCCTCGGCGTCGGCGGCGAGCGTGATGCCGTCGGCGTAGGTCATCCGGTCCGCGGTCGTCGGGTGGTGGCCGCGCAGGAACGGCGCCACCACCCGGCGGCCGGCGGCGACCAGGTGCTCGGCGAGCGGCCCGAACGTGGCCGGGTGGTCGGGGAACCCGTGCCAGCACACGACCACCGGCCCGTCGCCCGCCGCGAGCGCCGGGAAGTCGAGCCGATCGGTCTCGATCACGATCTCGTCGAAGTCCACGACCTCGAACCTAGCCGCGGACGGGCAGGTTCACGGTGACGTCGCGCAGCACCATCGCGCTCGGCGTGCGGCTGCCGTGCAGGAGGAACATGTCCGAGATCGGGGTGACGGTGAGGTACAGCGACTGGCCGGCCGGGATCGAGGCGGCGACCGCGGGCAGTTCGACGGTGCGGCGGGTGCCCAGGTTCAGGCTGTGCTCGCGGTGTGGGAGCACGTTGTTCTGGATCACCTTGGCGGTCAACGGCGACGTGCCCGCGCTGAGGGCGAAGAACGCGCGGCTGTCGAGGCCGAGGGTGCTGACGAGGGCGTCGAGCGTCGGCGACCCGGCGATGGTGAGGGGGCCGTCCGCGATCTTGATCGACTGGGGCAGGCCGACGCCGGCGGTGGTCACGATGTCGGGCAGGGCGGTGGTCCTGGTCGGCGCGACGCTGTCCACGGTGACGCAGCCGCCCTCGGCGGTCATGAGCTGGTAGCGGCCGTGGCCGGTGATCGCGCGCGGCGCGCCGTGCAGGTTCTCGGCCAGGAACCGCAGTTCGAGCTCGTCGTAGCCGCCGTGCCGCGCCGAGCACGCGTCACCCGCGACGGCGTACCCGGCGGGGATGGCGTTGGGCAGCGCGTGGCCGCCGTTGTAGCCGATGAGCAGGCTGTTCGCCCGGGCGCGCGGGGTCAGGGCGCGGTCGAAGTTGTCGACCGCCTGGTCGAGCGGGAACAGGTTGTCGCTGATGCCCTGGTGCAGCAGCACCGGGACGTCCAGCCGGCGGCCGGCGGCGACGTGGTGCGCGGGGCCGTTGTCGCGGAAGAACTCCTCCATCGTGGTGGGCCAGTCGCCGGTGAGCAGGCCTTCGGCGTAGCCGGCGTGCAGCGTCGAGGTGTGCGCGTCGAGGGCCGCGGCGTACAGGGCGGTGACCCACGTGGTGCGGACGACCTCGCGCGGGGCGAGGCTGTCGTTCAGCGAGTGCCACGTGATCTGGGGCGCGAGCGCGTCGAACCGGGTGCGGCCGGTCTTCATGACCTCGGTGAACGCGCCGGCGAACTGGAAGCCACCGCCGTAGGAACCGCCGACCGCGCCGAGCACCGGGTCGTTCGGACCGTTGCGGCGCACCCAGTCCAGCGAGGCGACGTGGTCGATCACCCGGATCACGTCCTCGCCCTCGAACGCCGGGTCCTCCACGTGCGCCTTGCCGCCGCTCTCGCCGAAACCGCGCTGGTCGATGCTGACCACGCCGAAACCCGCGTCCAGGTACCGCTGGAACGAGCCGGGCGCGGACGTGCGGCTGCCGCCCCAGCCGTGGCTGTGCAGCAGCACCGGCACCCGGTTGTCGCGGGAGGCGGCAGCGGGCTTGAACACGCTGACGCAGATGCTCACCGGCCCCGGCTCCAGCGGATCGGTCTCCGGCACGCTCGCGACGCAGACGTGCTCCGGCGCGGGGTGATCGGCGCTCGCGGCGGCGGCGGGGGTCACGGCGACGGCCGCGACGACGAGTGCGATCACCAGGCGCATCGGGTTCCTCCGGTCGATCAGGGCGGGTTGATCAGGGCGGGTTGATCAGGGCGGGTGGATCGCGCAGTGGGTCCAACGAGCGACCGTGAAGATCGTCACGTCGGATATACCTTGTGCGCAACTTAATCGGGCACTAGCTTTATGGCATCACCCCGCAAGACGAACCGAGGAGCACACGATGACCGGCCACAACCCCACCGTCGTCCTGGTACACGGCGCGTTCGCCGACGGGTCCAGCTGGGCCGAGGTGATCGGACTGCTGCGGGCGCGCGGCGTGGAGGCGCTCGCGGTGAGCAACCCGCTGCGCGGGCTGGCGCACGACGGCGACTACGTGGCGAGCGTCGCCGGGCAGGTCGACGGGCCGGTCGTGCTGGTCGGCCACTCGTACGGCGGCCCGGTCATCACGCACGCCGCCGCGAAGACGCCGAACGCCAAGGCGCTGGTGTACGTGGCGTCGTTCGGCGTCGACAAGGGCGAGAGCGCGTTGAGCTCGGTCGAGGGCTTCGCGCCGGTGGAGCTCAACACGTCCTTGGTGCCGCAGCAGTTCCCGGACGGCGACGGCAGCGACACGGAGTTCACGATCCGCCGTGACGCGTTCGCGAGCGTGTTCGCCGCCGACCTGCCGGACTCGGTCACCGCCACCGCCGCGGTCAGCCAGCGCCCGATCGCGGCCCGCGCCCTCGGAGAGCCGCTGTCCGTGGAGCCCGCGTGGAAGACCCTGCCGTCGTGGTTCGTGGTGGCGACGGCGGACAACGCCATCAACCCGGACTCGCAGCGCGCCGCCGCGGCCCGGCTCGGCTCGGCCACCGTCGAGGTGGACGCCTCGCACGCCATCGCCCTCTCCCGCCCGACCGAGGTCGCCGACCAGATCCTCGCCGCCGTCACCGCCGTCTCCTGACCCACCCGCGTGTCGAACCTCCAGGACCCCCGAGTTCCCCGTCGCCCCGCACCGCTCGGCCGCGAGGTGGAATTCGGGGGTCCTGAGTGGACGACACGCGGGCCCGAGCGTTCGACACGCGGGACCTGAGCGTTCGACTCGCGCGGTGGTGGAAGGATTTCGGGTATGCGGGTGCTGTTGGTGGAGGACGACGAGCCGATCGCCGAGTCCCTCACGCGGGGGTTGGGCCGGTACGGCTTCGACGTCGTGTGGGTGCGCACGGGGGCCGAGGCGCTGGCGGCGGAGCCGGCCGACATCGTGCTGGTCGACCTCGGCCTGCCCGACGTGGACGGGCTGGACGTGTGCCGGGAGCTGCGCGCCCGCGGCGACGTGCCGATCATCGTGATCAGCGCGCGGGCCGACGAGACCGACCGCGTGGTCGGCCTGGAGATCGGCGCGGACGACTACGTGTCCAAGCCGTTCGGCGTCCGCGAGGTGATCGCCCGGATGCGCGCGGTGCTGCGGCGGGTCCGGCCCGCGCTGCCCCAACCCGACGCCACCCGGTCGGCGGACGCCCGGCCGACCAGGCTCACGATCGACCGCCGGGCACGACGGGTGCACGTCGACGGCATCGAGGTCGTCCTGACGCCCAAGGAGTACGACCTGCTGGCGTTCCTCGCCGAAGCGCCCGGCGCGGTGTTCACCCGCGAGCAGATCATGGAGGCGGTGTGGGACGCCAACTGGTTCGGCCCGACCAAGACCCTCGACGTGCACGTGGGCGCGCTGCGCCGCAAGCTCGGTGACGCGGTCGCCGTGGAGACCGTGCGCGGGGTCGGGTTCCGGTTGGTGCTGACGTGATCCGCCAGCTGGTCGCGAGCTACGTGCTGCTGGTGCTGGTGGCGATCGCCGCGTTCACCGTGCCGGTGGCGTTCACGCTCACCGACCAGCTCTACCGCGACGAGGAGAACTCCGCCCGCCGGGAGGCGGCGACGGCCGCGCTGCTCCTGGCGCCCGACGACGCGCCGTCCCGCCAGGCGCTGGCCCGCCTGGTCGAGGCCTACCAGCGGCAGACGCCGGGCCGGTTGGACGTGCTGACCGCCGCACGCACCGCCGTCGACCCGCTGCCACTGCCCGCCGCCACGGACGACCCCGCGTTCACCGAGGCGTTGCAGGGCCGCGAGTCGCTGCGGTGGGGCGACGCCGAGGCGCTGGGCGCGGAAGGTCTCGTGCTGGCCGTGCCCGCCAGGTCCGCGGACGGCGCGGTCGTCGGCGCGGTCCGGATCAGCTACCCGTCGGGTCCGCTGAGCACCCGGCTGTGGCAGATCTGGGGTTTCCGCGCGGCCCTGGCCGTCACGGTGCTGATCGCGGCGGCCGTGGTCGGCTTCCTGCTCGCCCGCCGGCTGACGCGCCCGCTGCGCGAGCTCAACCGGATGGCGGGCAGGCTGCGCGACGGCGACCTCACCGCGCGGGTCGAGGAGACCGGCCCGCCGGAGACCCGGACCCTCGCCGGCACCCTCAACACCGCGACGGAGACCATCGGCACCCTCGTCGGCTCCCAGCGCGCGTTCATCGGCGACGCCTCCCACCAGCTCCGCACCCCGCTGACCGCGCTGCGCCTGTCGCTGGACAACATCGCCGACGGCGTGGACGACCCCTACGTGCGCGAGGACGTCGACCACGCCACCGCCGAGGTGGTGCGGATGAGCAGGCTGGTCAACGGCCTGCTCACGCTCGCCAGGGCCGAGTCCACCGTGGCCACGCCGGAGCCCGTCCGCATCGGCGACGTGGTGGCCGGCCGGTTCGACACCTGGCGCGCCGCCGCCGAGGAGCGCGGCATCCGGCTGCGGCACGACGCCGCCGACCCCGACCTGCGCGCCCTGGCCGGGCACGGTCACCTGGAGCAGGTGCTGGACAACGTGCTGTCCAACGCGCTCGCCGTCTCGCCGGACGACGCCGTGATCACCGTGGCGAGCAGGCGGGAAGCCCGCAAGGCGGTGATCGAGGTGGTCGACCGCGGTCCGGGCCTGCCCGCCGCCGACCGGGAGCGCGCGTTCGACCGGTTCTGGCGCGGTCCGGGGCTGACGGGCCGGTCCGGCTCGGGTCTCGGGCTCGCGATCGTCAAGCAGCTGGTGTCCGACGACGGCGGGTCGGCGAGCCTGCACGAGGGCGAGCACGGCGGCCTGTGCGTGCGGATCGTGCTGCGGGCCGCGTGAGACCGGTGTGCCCGGTCAGTCGGCCCGGTCAGTGCGCTTCGGGCATGGCGGACGAGTGGTGGTTGACGATCAGCCACTTGCCGTCGACGCGCTCGTAGGCGAACGTGTAGCGGGCGTCGACCCGGGTGCCGTTCGCGGCCAGGGTGAAGCGGTAGACGCCCGCGTCGATCGCTGTCTCCGGGCCGAGCACCGCCACGTGCGACTCCAGGATCTCGCCGCTGGGCTTGTTGGCCAGGAAGTGCTCGAAGTAGTCCACGATCTCGGCGCGATCGGAGCGGACGTTGTCCGACAACGTCGGCAGCAGCACGGCGTGCGGCGCGTAAAGGTCGGCGACCTGCTGTGCGTCGCCGGTGGCCAGCGCGCGGTTCCAGGTGTCGAACAGCGCCTCGACCTCCTGCGCGGACGGCCCGGCCGCGGTGGTGGCGACCGCGGTGGTCGGTTGCTCGTTGCCGGCGGCCGTGCCGCACGCGGTCAGCGTGACGGCCAGGGCCACCGCGGTGATCGCTCCGGAACGAGTGCGACCGACGTTGCTCATGGTGATCTCCTGCGGGTGGTGCGGATGTCGCTTTCCACTTTCGGGTGACGTGGGGAAGCGACAGCACAGGAGGAGGACAACGCCGGGTAAGGGTTCCACCAAGAAACGGCGTGGCCGACCCGGGAGCCGGCCACGCCGTCCCGGTCAGCCGACCTTGCCGACGCCCGCGCCAGCCATGACGGCGGCCTTCACGGTGTTCGGGTCGTCGAGCGTGTAGGAGTAGTAGTCGCGGGGCTCCTGCACGCTGCCGCTGCAGTCGGGCTGACCCGACTCACCGACGAACACGTTGTTCCGCGCCACGCACCGCCCGCCGGGACCGGCGTAGTTGTTGCTCACCGGCTCCTCGACGTCCTCGAAGTGGTTGCCCTCGACGACGCAGCCCGAGTCCGCCTGGCACGCCACGCCGACGTCGGTGTTGTAGAGGTAGTAGTTGTTGAACACGTGCACCGGCTCGCCGAAGCGGACGCGCGGGTTGCGCTGCGGCGTCCGGTCGAACCAGTTGTGGTGGTAGGTGACCTTCAGCCGGCCGACGTCCTGCGCGCCGTTGCCGTCGTCGTGGCCCAGCAGCATGTTCTTGCTGTGGTTGTGCGTGTGGTTCCACGAGACGGTGACGTAGCTGGAGCCGCGCTTGATGTCGATAGCGCCGTCGTAGCCGTGGGACAGGTCGTTGTGGTCGATCCACACGTGGTGGGAGAACATCTGCACGTTGATCGCGTCGTCGGCCCAGTCGCGGAAGACGAGGTTGCGGACGATGACGTTGCGCACGGCGTCGGCGGGCGGCGAGGTGACGTTCGAGACCGGCAGGCCGATGTTCAGCCCGCCGCCGGTGAAGCCCGAGGCGGAGCCGATGCCGACGATCGTCTTGTCGGACGTGACGTCGTGCATGGGGCCGGGCAGCGCGATCATGCCGCGCACGCAGATGTTCAGCGGTCCGGGCTGGGCGATCGCGGCCAGGAACTCCGCGGCCGTGTCGACCTCGATCGTGGGACCGCCCGCGCCGCCGGTCGTGCCGTTCTGGCCCCACGCGGTGACGGAGGCGAACCCCTGAGGGCGCCCGGACGTGGCGCAGGTGCCGGGTTGCTGCGTGGTGGTGGTCGTGGTGGTGGTGCTCGTCGGCCCGCCCGGTCCGGCCACGTCGGTCACCAGCACGTCGTCGAACGTCGCCGCCGCGTAGTAGGTCGCCACGCCGATCCGGCCGCTGCCGAACGTGACGTCGGTCGCGGTGACGACCTGCGCGCCGTCCACGAAACCGCGCAGCGTGCCGCCGAACGCCTCCAGCCGCACGGTGCGCCAGGCGCCGACGGCCACGGCGACCGGCGCGGTGGCCAGGGCGGTGTGCCCGCCGCCGACCCGCTTGCCGAGCACGGCGGTGCCGGCGTTGGACAGGGCCAGGTAGTAGTAGTTGCCGGTGTTCTGCACCCGGGCGGTCACGGCGACGTGCCGGTTCGAGCCGTTGAACGCGGTCGGCTTGACCCGGGCCTGCACCGACTGGCCGGACCACACCGCGCCGGCGGTCGCCCTGGCGTCGGCGCTGGTGCCGGACTGGCGCCAGGCGCGCGACCCGTCGGCGACCACCGTCCAGCTGCCGCCGCTCGAGCTCCAGCCGGTCGCGTTGCCGTCCTCGAAATCGTCGTCGAACAACGTCGCGGCCGATGCCGAAGGCACCAGCAATACCGCCATCGCGACGACGAACGCGCTCGCCACGGCGGCGAGCGACGCTGATCTGCCGTGCTTGCTCAAGGGAGCCTCCTGTGCTGAACCGGGCGTTCTGCGCCCGATTCCGCCGACCCTTCGGCGTTCACGGTGGTGAATGCGTTCACGCTGGTGAACGTGGGTGTGCACGCGTTCGGGCGACGGTTGCCGACAAACGGAGGCGGCGGTTGGCGGCACGCTCTCGACAGTGCTTCGAATCCTTGCGGCGAAGGTAGGGCTTCGTTTCCGGGACGTCAACGCCACGTCACGCGGCGGGTTCGGAAACCGGTCCGGGAATCGATCCGGAACGGGTTTTCAGGGGCCGTCGACCACGATCGTGTCGAGGACCGACGCGGCGATCGACGCGGCCGGTTCGGCGTACGCGCCGGCGAGGGCGTGGAACACCTGCTCGGCGCGGATCGCGGGCCAGTCCTCGGGCAGGTGCTCGGCGGGCAGCCGGGGGTCCTGGCGGACCAGTTGCAGCCACTCGGTGTGCAGCAGCAGCTGCCTGGCCAGGTCGTCCGGCGCGTCGGCCAGCGGGCGGTCGTGGTCCCAGCGGCGCAGGAACACCTGGTAGCGCTCGGCGATCGCGGGCACGTCGAACGCGGTGTGGGCGATCTGCTCGGCCTCGGTCGGCTTGGCCGTGTGCGCGGTGAACACCTTGAGGTGGTCGTCCAGGTCGAGGTCGTCGACCAGGGCGGGCACGTCGACCACGCCGGGCGCGACCCACAGGCCGTTCTGCAGCGGGCCGAACCCGCCCCAGATCAGCCGCGAGCGCAGGTCGTGCCGCTGGCTGCGCCAGGACTCCGGCACGGAGAAGCCCACCACGGTCCAGGCGCCGTCCCAGTCGCTGTTGACCGCGCCGCTGCGCCAGACCCGGTGCTCGCCGTCCTCCAGCACGGCCGCCGAACGCGCGGTCAGCCCGAAGTACGTGCGCCTGCCGACGCGGTGCCGCGCCAGCAGGTCCCGCTTGACCATGCGGGTCAACGTCGAGCGCACCGCCTCCTCCGACACCCCGACCCGGGCGAAGACGTCGATGACGCTGCCGGAGAAGACCGCGACGCCCCGGTTGAGCACGTGGATGCCGAGGAAGCTGAGCATCAGCGACTGCGGCCGTACCGATGTCTCCTGCTCACGGGCCTGCGGGTCGTCGTGCGGGATCACCGGGCGAGCGTAACCCCGGCTCCGCGACCTTGTGCGACCCGGCCGATCCGCTACCCTCAACGTGAAACGCCTTCATCTTCGGGTCGAGTGAAGGGCGGTCGCGGTGAAGCGGATCGCGTTCCTGCTGGCGCTGGTGCTGACCACTTCCGCGGCCACCGGCGTCGCCGCGCCGGACGTGCCCTGGTTCGACGGCTCCCCCGTGACCGTCGCCGACGGCGCGTTCCGCGACCAGCACGGCCGCGAGGTGGTGTTGCGCGGGTTCAACGTGTCCGGCACGGCCAAGCTCGCCGAGCACCGGGGCCTGCCGTTCGCGAGCACGGCCGACGCGCGGTCGTCCGCGGCGGCGATGCGGCGGATGACCGGCGCGAACGCGGTGCGCTTCCTGCTCACCTGGGCGTGGGTCGAGCCGGAGCCGCGCCGGATCGACCACGGCTACCTCGACCGGGTGGCCGAGCAGATCGGCGCGTTCACCGACCAGGGCATCCGGGTCTACCTCGACTTCCACCAGGACCTCTACTCGCGCCACCTCTTCAACCGCGACAGCTGGTACACCGGCGACGGCGCGCCGGAGTGGGTCGTGCGCGCGGGCGGCTACCCCAAGGAGTCGTGCGGAATCTGCGTGCACTGGGGCCAGAACATGAAGAGCAACAACGCGGTCACCGCCGCGACGCACGACTTCTGGCACAACCGGGAGGTCGCCACGTCCGCCGGGCCGATCCGGATCCGCGACGAGTTCCTGCACCAGGCGGGCGAGGCGATGCGCCGGCTGAAGTCGACGCTGTCGGCCGAGGCGTTCCGGCTCGTGCTCGGCGTCGACCCGCTCAACGAGCCCTACGCCGGGCGGTACGACCAGGGTCAGGACGGCGTGGCCTGGGAACGCGACCTGCTCGTGCCGTTCTACCGGCAGTTCCGGCAGCGGATGGACGACGCCGGGTGGGCCGACAAGCCCGCGTTCGTCGAGCCGCTGGTGTTCTGGAACCAGAACGTGGAGTTCTTCGCCGAGCCGGGCGGTTTCCCGGCGGTGCCGGCGCTCGGCGACCGGTTCGTGTTCAACGCGCACTTCTACGACGGCAAGGCGCAGTCCGGGCTGCTCAAGCCGGGCAAGGCCGCCGACGGCGAGTACACCGCGGACTTCAACCTGATCCGGGACCGGGCGCGGGCGCTCGGGACGGCCGGGATCGTGTCGGAGTTCGGGCACCCGGTCGCCGGTTTCACCTCCGACAAGAACCCGACCGTGCTGAAGGCCATGTACCAGGCGCTGGACTCGCGGCTGCCCGGGGCGCGGTGGTGGTCGGGCGCGGCGGGGTCCGGGCCGGTGCTGTCGGGCAGCCAGTGGCACTGGGACGTCAACTACGGCCGGCACCGCGAGTTGATGAACGACAACCCGGACAAGGTCCGCACCGAGGGTGACGCGATGAACGACGAGCACTTCTCCGCGGTGCGCGTCGACGACGGCGGCAACCACGTGCTGACGGTGGAGGGCCGGGTGGTCGACCGGCTGTTCCCGCGCGCAGTGGCGGGCCGGACGGCGGCGTTCACCTACGAGGACCGCGCCCGCGACGGCGGCGCGGTCCTGTCGTGGAACCGGGTCCCCGACACGATGCCCGCGGTGCGCGCCCTCGTCGGCAGCGGGCAGTTCGGCGTGCTCGTGTGGCGTGGCAACGGTGTCGCCGCGCCGACGGAGCTGCACCTGCCGTCGTCGTTCCCGCCCGCGTCGACCACGGTGGTGAGCGATCTCGGGTCCCTCACGGGGCCGCCCGCGCACACCGGCGCCGAACCGGTGTCCGTCGCGCCGGAACCGGGCGTGCCCGGGGTGAACCGACTGCTTCTGTCCACAAAGGACATAGGAATGCACTTCGCGCTCGTGACGAACAACCCGCCCGCCGGATCGGCCGCCGCCGCACGGGCGGAACTGGCCGCGTGGGTGGCCGCCACCTTCGGCTGACCCGCCGCGACGCCCGCCGTCCCGATCGGAAACCGGGTGTCCGCGCCGTCACCGTACAACTTCGACCCCACCAACGTGATCACCCAGCTGGAGAACCTTTACACCGTGGGGCCTGTCGAACCTGGAGGCGTGGGGCTCGGCGGTACCCGCACGAGTTCCGGGTCTCCCGCGCAACGCCGTCGGGCCCGGCGCACGGCACGTTCCCGACGGCCGAGCCGGCGCTCGGCTGACCGGTGGGGCGCACACCACGACGGCGTCCGCACCGCTTGGCGCGCAAGGGTTTCGCGGGCGGTTGCGCTGTCCGGCCGACGCCGCGGCGGGCGGCGGCGGGTTACCGTTCGATCGATCCAGGACATCGTCGCAACGGAGCGGTCATGCCCGAGCTACGCGCGTCGCTGGCCGCCTTGGCGCTCGCGACCGCCCTGCCGTTCGTCGCCGTGCCGTCGGCGGTCGCCGAGACCACGATGGTGGTCACCGAGCTGGGCCGGCTGACGAGTCACCCCGACCACTACGTCACCGGGATCAACGACCTCGGCCAGGTGGTCGGCAGCGCGCAGGGCCACGGGCTGCCGGCGCACGTCGTGCTGTGGTCGCCGCGCGGCGGGGCGAGCGACCTCGGTCCGGGTCTGGCGGTGGGCATCAACCGGCGCGGCCAGGTGCTCGGGTTGGAGACCCGCGCCGCCGTCGCGCCGTACCGGCACAAGCCGTGGATCTGGTCGGACGGCGCGCGGACGACCGTGATGCAGGCCTACGCGGCGTGGGCGACCGCGCCGGCGATCAACGGCAACGGCGTCGTGCCGGTGAACTACTCGACGTCCCTGATGCGCCGGGACCACAACCGCGCCGCCGTCTGGCAGGCCGGTCGGCACACCGAGCTGTCGCTGTCCGGGCCCGACCTGTGGGTGTACGGGATCAACGACGCCGGCGCCGTGGCGGGCAGCTACGCCTCCGCCGCGGACCAGGACTTCGCCGCCGTCCGCTGCGTCGACGGCGCCTGCACCCGGCTGGGCGGCTCGTCGGGCTACGGCCCTTACATCCCGGAGGCGATCAACGAGGCCGGGGTCGTCGTGGGCAACCGCGGCACGGTCGCGTTGCGCTGGGAGGGCGACGAGGCGACCGAGCTGTCGGAGAACGGCCGGGTCGCGCACGGCGAGCAGTCGCTCAACGAGCGCGGTGACGCGGTCGGGTGGGCGGCCGGGGAGGACGGCGTCCCCCACGCGGTGCTGTGGCCCGCCGGCGGCAAGCAGGTGGAGCTCGCCGTGCCCGCGCCGGCCGAGGCGGTGGGGATCAACGAACGCGGCGACGTCATCGGGTGGACCGCGGCCAACGAGTGGTCCTCGCCCCGCGGGTTCCTCTGGCGCGACGGCCGGGTCACCTACCTGGACCCGCCGACCGGCCACTACAGCCTGCCGGTCGCGATCAACGACCACGGCGTCGTCGTCGGCCACACCACCGGCACGGACAGCACGAACCGGCCCGTGGTCTGGACGCCGGTGCCCACGACTCACGACCGGTGGGCGTTGTGGTAGAGCCGGACGGCGTTGCGCATCGCCATGGTCACGGTCATCGAGCCGACCCGGGGCACGAAGACCGAGGCGCGCTCCACCACGTCGTCGGCGAAGTTCTTCATCGTGGAGAAGTTCAGGCACACCGCGCCCGGTTTGATCTCGTCGGCCCGGACCAGCGGGAAGTCGCGTGACGGCACACCGGTGACCACCACGTCGGCCTCGGCGAGGGCGGTGGCCCGGTCGGTGGCCACGACGTCCACGTGGTGGCCCTGGATGCCGGCCGCGTGCCGGAACGCCAGCGAGCCCGAGAGGTCGAACGACGTGACGTCCGCGCCGTCGTTGGCCAGCATGGCGGCCAGCGGGCGTCCGACGATCTCGCTGCGGTTGAACACGCAGGCCTTCACCGACGCCAGCGGGGTGTCGCCGTCGCCGCGGAACGCGCCCGCCTCGCCCAGCAGCTTCATCACGGCCAGCGGGGTGCAGGGCAGGACGGCCCGGCGGGTGCCGGCGTCGTCGACGAACCGCCGGTTCTCGTAGAGGCAGCGGCTCCAGAACGAGTGCAGGCCCTCGACGTCCTTGCGCGGGTCGACCAGCTCGCGCAGCCAGCGGTCGCGTTCGGGGTCGCGGACCGGGTAGTAGACGAACACGCCGTGCACGCCGTCGTCCGCGCCGGCGTCGCGGACGGCGGCCTCGACGTCGTCGGCGCGCGGCGTGCGGAGGTCGAAGTCGATGCCCACCTCGGCGCACGCGCGCCGGGTGTACTCGGCGTAGGTGCGGGCCGGCCGGTCGCCGTCGACCAGGAAGCCGACGACGGTGAGGCGTTCCGGGATCGCCGCCAGGTCGGCGCGGATCCCGTCGCGGATGGACTCGGCGAGGTCGGCCGGGTCGATGGTGCGGGCGGTCATCGGGACTCCTCCTGGGTGTTCTCGATGCGGGTGTGCGCGGCCACGGCGGCGCGGCGCACGGCGTCCAGTCGTGCGGTGAACGCCGCCGCGTCGTCCCCGAGCGACGCCAGGTTGGCCTCGGCTCCGCGCAAGGTGGCCAGGACGGACCCGAGCAGCAGGTCGGCGCCCGCGCGGACGTCGCTCACGACCGCGCCGGTGACGACGGGCAGCACCGAGAACGCCCACTCCAAGGCTTCCACCGCGTCCGACGCGGCGGTCAGCGGGCCTTCCGTCGCGGCCGCCGAGGCCGCCGCGACCGCGGCCTCCCGGGCGGCCCGTTCCCCGTCCGTGGCACGCGGCAGCCGCCGTGCCCGCAGGTAGTCCTCGAACAGCTCCACGTCGCGGTCGGCGGCGGAGCCGAGGCGGTCGAGCAGGGACTTGCCCGCCGTGATCGCGTCGCCGACCGACGGGTCGCGCCGGGCGGTGATCTCCAAGGCCATGAGCACCAGCGCGCAGCCGAACGCGGCCGTCACCGCGGCCACCGACCCGCCGCCGGGCGTCGGGCTCGCGCTCGCCGTCCGCGCGCGCAGCTCGGCCAGGCTCAGGTCCCACAGACCGTCCGTCACGCGAAGATCATCGCTCGCCCGAGCCCCGGCTGCCACCCATCGCGGATCAGCCCGGCCCCGTGCGGCCGGCCAGCGCGACGACCCTGGCCGCGAGCAGGGCGACGCAGCCCAGTGCCGTCACCGCGAGCGCGACCATGAACGTCGGGTACAGGTACGGCACCTGGAGCCACGCCACATCACGTCCCCGGTACAGGTAGCCGACGACCCGGTGGACCGTGGCCGTGAGCAGCAGCGGCAGCGCCAGCGGGACCAGGCGAGCCACCGCCCACCCGGTCGACCGCCGGCGGGCGGCCCACCGCCGGGACCGGGCCACGCCGCGACCGGTCAGCGCCGCGCTCGCCAGGGCGAGGGCGAGCAACACCGCGTCCACGGCGACGGACGGGTCGTCCACGGGCGCGGGTTGCCTGCCTTCGACCAGGGCGACCAGGCGTGCGCCGATCGCCTGGGCGTCGCCGTGCAGCATCCCGGTGTTGGCCAGGACGGCGATGCCGTAGCCGGACCCGGGCAGCAGCGCCTGGTACGCGGTCGAGGTGAACAGGTCGCCGCCGTGGTCGACCAGCGGCGCGCCGGACGCCGTGACGCCCACGAACCAGCCGAGGCCGTACGACTGCGACGCGGCGGTCGGCGTGTGCGTCTCCGTGATGCTCTCGGGCGTGGCGATCGACGTGCCGTCGGGCCTGCGGCCGCCGTTGTTCTGCGCGATCAGCCACGCCGCCAGGTCGTGGGCGGAGGTGAGCACGCCGCCGGAGCCGTTGCCGAACGCGGGTGGTTCGGGCAGCGCCACGGGCAGGCCGAGGACCTTGACGTGCCCCTCCGCGCTCGGCGGCAGGTCGCGCGCGGTGTCGGCGGTGCGGCTGTCGGCCATGCCGAGCGGGTCGAACACGTGGCGGCGCAGGTAGTCGGCGAACGGCACGCCGCCAACGACCTCGACCAGCCGGGCGGCCACCTGGAAGTTCGGGTTGTGGTACTCCCAGCGGGCGCCCGGTGCGGCGGCCAGCGTCGAGTCGCGCATCGCCGCCACCGCCTCCGCCAGCGTGTGCACCGGCGGCCCGCTGAACGACCGGTGGGTCGTGTCCGACAGGCCGGAGGTCTGGTCGAGCAGGTGGCGCACGGTGATGTCGGCGGCGCGGGGATCGGCCATCGTGAACTCGGGCAGGTGCGCGCGCACCGGGTCGTCGAGCCGGATCCGGCCGCTCTCCACGAGCCGCATCACCGCCAGCGCCGTGAAGGACTTGCTCACCGACGCCGCGGCCATGGTGGTGTGCTCGGTCACGGCGTCGCCGTCGGGCGTGTGGCCGTACCCGGCGGTGTGCACGACGGTGGCGCCGCGCGTGACGGCGACCGCGACCCCGGGCAGCGCGGTCTGCTCCCGGTACTGCCTGACGACCGCGTCGATGGCGGCGCCGTCGACGGTGGGCGGAGCGGTGAGGGACGTGGCGGAGATGAGCAAGGCGGGCAGGATCGAGGTGAACACGGCAGGCAGTCTCGGGGCGTCGCGGTCGCGTGCCATCGGACCGTGGTCCGAGTTCCGCCGGTCGCCGCCCGGCTACGGTGCCACCATGGTGCGACTCGGCCCGAAAGGGCTGCTGGTGGTGGACGTGGTGACCGCGGGCGTGGTCGTGGCGTGGGCGGTGCTGCGCGCGCCGGCGGTCGACGTGCTCGCGGTGGTCTGCGCCGTCGCGCTCGGCGCGCCGCTCGCCGTCCGCCGGGTCCGGCCCACCGCCGTGCTGGCCACCGTGCTGCCGGTCGGCGCGGCGGCGATCGTCATCGGCACCGGGAACGAGTCGACGCTGGCCGCCGTCGCGGTGGCGCTCTACCCGGTCGTGCTGTCGTCGTCCCGGTCGGGTGCGGTGGGCGCGGTCGCGGCGCTGGCGTGCGTGGTGACGGCGGGTGTCGCGGTGGCGACCGTGCCGGGCCTGCCGCTCGTCCCGGCGCCGGCGGGCACGGAGTCGTTCGCCACGAACCCCTTGTCCACCCTGCTGTTCAGCGCGGTCGTCGTGACCGGGGCCTGGGCGGTCGCCGCCGCCGTCCGCACGCGCCGGCGGCACGCGGCGGAGCTGGCCGAGTCGCGCACCGCGCGGGCGGTGGCCGAGGAACGGCTGCGCATCGCCCGCGACATCCACGACGTGGTCGGGCACAACCTCAGCCTGATCGCCATGAAAGCCGCCGTCGCCAACCACGTGGCGGGCACGCGCCCCGACGAGAGGGAGGCGGCGCTCAGGGGCATCGAACAGGTCAGCCGGTCGGCCCTCGCGGACGTCCGGACGGTCCTCGGTGGGCTGCGCGAGCCGTCGGCCCCGGCCGGCCCCGCCGGGCTGGACCGGCTGGTCGACGACGCGCGGTCGGCCGGCGTCACGGTGACCGCCGAGCAGGCCGACCTGTCCGGCGCACCGGCGGCGGTGCGGGTCTCGGCCTACCGGATCGTGCAGGAGGCGTTGACCAACGTGCGGCGTCACGGCCGCCCGCCGCGCTGCCGCCTGGTCACCGCCGTCGAGCCGGGCAGGCTCGTCGTCTCGGTGGTCGACGAGGGCACGGCCGCGCCCGGCGCCGACGGGCACGGGCTGCTGGGCATGCGCGAACGGGTCGCGCTGCACGGCGGCACGCTGCACGCGGGCCCCGCTCCCGGCGGCGGGTTCGCGGTCCGCGCCACGCTCCCGTTCGAGCCCGGCGGCGGCCGTGGCTGAGCCGATCCGCGTGCTGCTGGCCGACGACGAGCCGATGTTCCTCGACACCCTCCGGCTGCTGGTCGACGCGGACCCCGGGGTGGAGGTGGTCGCGCAGGCGCGGACCGGCCGGGAAGCGTGCGACCTGGCCGCCCGGCACCGGCCGGACGTCGCGGTCGTCGACGTCCGGATGCCCGACCTGGACGGCGTCGCCGCCACCCGGCGCATCACCGCGCTGCCGGACCCGCCCAAGGTCCTCATCCTCACCACGTTCGACCTCGACGGCGTCGTGTACGAGACGTTGCGGGCGGGCGCCGGCGGGTTCCTGCTCAAGGACGTCCCGCCGCACCGGCTGCTCGACGCCATCAGGACGGTCGCGGCGGGTGAAGCGCTGCTCGCGCCGACCGTCACCCGCAGGCTCATCGCGGACTTCCTCCGCACCCCCGCGCCGCCCCGCGCCCGACGGCCGCTCGACCGCGTGACCCCTCGGGAACGGGAAGTGCTCCGCCTGATCACGCAAGGGCTGTCCAACACCGAGATCGAGCAGGCCCTGCACCTGAGCCGGCACACGGTCAAGACGCACATCGGCCACCTCATGGCGAAGCTGGCCGCCCGCGACCGGGCACAACTGGTGATCGCGGGCTACGAAGCCGGTCTCGCCGACCCCTGACCCACGCGCCGGTCACGGCGGCGGGCGTCGTCCGGCCGCGACACCGGCGGCGGTCAGGCTCGCGGCCGTGAGGACGAGGACGCCGGCGGCGCCCGTGCCCGCCGCGAGCAACCCCGCCGCGCTGGGCACGACGACCTGGCCGAGGCGGTTCCCGGTGAGGCGCAACGACATCGCCCGACCGCGCAGCCCCGGCGGCGTCGCCTCCGCCAGCCACGACATCGTCAGCGGTTGGCCGACACCGAGGCCGAGGCCCACCACGAGGACCACCAGGCCGAGCAGCCACACCGGCATCGGCACGGCCGACGCGGCGAGCCCGACCGCGGCCAGCGCCACGCTCCCCGTCAACAGCCGACGCCTGCCCAGCCACGCGGCCAACCGGCCGAGGAGCAGGCGTGAGGTCATCGACGCCGCCGCGCGCACCGCCAGCAGCACACCGACCACACCGGACGGGATGCCGCGCTCGGCGCCCAGCGCGGGCAGGTACACCAACGTGATGTCGACCGCCGCGATCACCACGCAGCTGACCGCGAGCGTCCGCACCAGACCCGGTCGCCGCAGCAGGTCGCGCACGCCCTCCGGCTCGCCGTCCACCGCGGCCGCACGACGGACGGCGGGCGAGCGCAACGCCACCGTGACGCCGATCAGCACGACGGTGATCACGAACGCCACCACGAACACGGTGTCCGTGCGCGGGATCGTCCGATCGCCGCCGAACAGCAGGATCAGGCCCGGTCCGACCGCCTGCCCCAACGACGCCGCGAACGTGTAGTAGCCGAACGCCGCGTCGTAGCGCGAGGTCTCGGTCGTGTTCGCCACCAGGGCCTGCTGCGCGACCACCGAGCACAGGTGACCGGTGCCGAGCAGCACGCTGCCGACCACCAGCCCCGCCACGCCGCCGCCGACGAACGCGAACGTCGCCGCGGCGGCGCACATCAGCACGGCGCCCGCCAGCATGACCCGTCGTTCGCCCAGCCGGTCGACGGCCTGCCCGGACGGGATCGCCAACACCAGCGGCGCGATCGCGAACCCCGCCGAGAGCAGGCCGAGCCACCCCGTCGGCACGCCGAGTTCCAGCGCGCGGTAGGTGGACGTGGGCCGCAGCACGAACGTGACGACCTGGACCAGCACGGTGTGCGCGAGCAGCACCGCGAGCAGGTTCCCCCTACCCGGCATGCGGCTCCGCCACGGCCGGCTCGACGCGGTCGCGCATCAGGACCTCCTCGGTTGATAGGTTATAACCTACAACCTCGGTCCGGAGCAGTCGAAAGCGGTGGCCGACAACCTCGCCGACCACCGCTCTCCTGTTGTCGTCAGCCCGCCGAAGGGCCCGTCCAGCCGGTGGGCACGTGGCCGACGCGCACCCGCTGCGGGTGGTCGCCGACCGGCACCGACACCAGCTTGCGCCCGGTGGCGAAGTCGATCGCCGTGACCTGGTCGGAGCCGCTCTCCGAGATCACGCAGCTGCGCCCGTCACCGCTGACGGTCGCCCAATAGGGCTTGGACGCGGGCACGAGCGCCCCTTCGCGCAGGGTCGCCCGGTCGACGATCACGGCGTAGTCGTCCATCGTCCCGGCGATGCACAGCTTGTCACCCTGAGGGCTCATCGACATGCCGTGGTGGCGCGAGTCGTTGACCCAGGTCGTGCGGTCCTCGCTGGTGTTCGGGTTCTTGGGCAGTTCCTTGAGACGGGTGACGCGGTCGGCGGCGACGTCGTACTCCAGGAAGCCGTTGAAGAACGACACCTGGAAGTACAGCTTCGACTCGTCGGGCGTGAACGCCACCGGCCGCACCGAGTCGGACAGGTCCGAGCGGCCGAACGCGTCCAGCCGCGGCCTCATGTCGATCACCTTGACCTGCTGGAACGTCGCCGCGTCCACCACCGTGACGCGCCGGTCCCCCTTGGTGAAGTCCAGCGCCGGGTCGTCCAGCGCGGTGTTGACCTCGCCGATGGACATGTTCCACAGGTAGCGGCCGTCGTCGGTGAACACGTTCTCGTGCGGCTTGTCGCCGGTCGCGAACGAGCCGACCTGGCGCCCGGTCTCGATGTCGAGCACGTGCACGGTGTTGGACGTCGAGGCGGACACCGCGACCCGACGGCCGTCCGGCGAGACGGCCATGTGGTCGGAGCGGAAGCCCGAGACCGGGAAGCGCCAGTTCACCCGCCCGGTGGCCAGGTCGATGGACACCACGTCGGCGAAGCTCGGCCGGGAGGCGACCACGGCGCGACCGTCGGGCGTGGTGTACATGTCGTCGACGAACTGGTCGTGGCCCTCACCCGGGCCGGACCTGATGCCGAGGAAGAACGCCAGCTTGATCGGGTTGAGGTAGATCTCCCACAGCCGCTCCTGGCGGTCGGGGATGATGTTCACCCGGCCGATCTTCGCGAAGTCGCCGCTGGAGGCGATCACGTCGGCGGTGCCGTCCCAGTTGTTCCCGACGAACATCACCTCGCGCAGCGCCGTGCCCGCGGGAGGGGCGGCGACGGCGGACGCGGCGACGGCAGGGGCGGTGGTCGCGGCCAGCACGCAGGCGGCCAGGAGGCCGAGCAGGCGCGTGCGGGGTGCGCGCTCGCGTCCCCCCGACCCGGATTTCTTGTCCACGACAGCTCCAAACCGGATGCGCGAATTGTCACATCCGTGCAGGGTTTTCGACTCGTCCACGCCTGTTCCCGGACCCGTGGCCCCGAGTCCGGCCGGACTGTTACCGTTCAGTAGGCAATAGATACCGGCTCGCGGCGCGTCCGCGGTAGGGGCCCGCGCCCAACGAGCCGCGTGCTCGTTATGCCACTGCCACAACGTCGCGGCGGGAGGATGTGGCCGGTGTCGGCAGCACGCGATCGAGGTCGCCTGCTCGGGCAGGTGCTCAGGGGCATGGCGACCGATCGCGGCGTCGTCGAGGAGCTCGTCCGGGCCGCGCGCGGCCAGTCGCCGGAGGTGGCGCGGCTGCCGGAGGCGGAGAACCGCCGGCACGTCGAGGTCCTGCTGGCCACCGGGCTCGACTTCTTCGAGCGGTCCGAGGAGCCGGAGGCGCAGGACTTCGAGGCGGCCGAGGCGCTGGGCGCGGACCGCGCGGCCCAGGGGATCTCCATCGACGGCCTGCTGCGCGGCGTCCAGGCGGGCCGCACCACGGCGATGAACATCGCCATCGCCCGCAGCCGGGCCGCAGGCGTGCCCGACGAAGTGCTGCTGGAGGGGTTGGTCGACCTCGACCGCTACACCGGGGCGTTGGAGCGGCACGTCATCAACGGCTACCACACGGCCGAGCTCGAACTGTCCCGCACGAACCGGGACGCGAACACTCACCTGCTGCGGCGACTGCTCGTGCACGGCGACGGCACGCCGCCGGAACCCGCCGAGCTGCGGCGCGCCGGCCTGTCATCGGACGGGCTCTACCACTGCCTGGTCTCCGACGTGACCCTGCCGGGCGAGGCACGGGCGCTGGAACAGCGGCTGCTGGGGTGCGGCGGCGTCTACGGGTTGGTGGAGGGGCGGCTGACCGGGTTGGCCATCCGACCGCCGACCGACCTCGGGACCGACGTGCTGCTGGTGGTCGCGCCCGCGACGGGGCTCGCGGTCATGCGCGACCTCCACCCGTTGTGCGTGGCGGCGTTGCGGATCGCCGGTCGGGCGGGGCGGCGCGGGGTGCACGACCTCACCGACCTGGCGGGCGAGGTGGCACTGGCCGCGCAACCGGTGCTCGCCGACCTGCTGCGCGGCTCGCTCGACGGCCTCGACCACGACGACGACTTCCACCGCGAACTGGTCGGCACCGCCCTGGTCTACCTCGACCACGGCCAACGCCTCGGTCACGCCGCCGCCGCGCTGCACGTGCACCCCAACACCGTCCGGTACCGGCTCGACCGGTTGGCCGAGCTCACCGGCACGCCGTGGGACGACAGCGGCGCGGACGACCCGTCGACCGTCCTGGGCACCCTGCGCCACTGGTGGGCGCTGCGAACCTGGCTCGACCACCGCCCGTCACGGTGACCACCTGGGATTATCGGCGCTAACAGCGAGCTGTTGTCACCGATCGGGCCCTGTGTTATCGTTGCTAACATGGACAACAGATCAGCGATCCTGGTGGCGGCCACCGAGCTGCTGGAGAGCTCGCCCAACGGCGACATCTCCACGCGCGGCGTCGGGGAGAAGGCCGGGGTGCAGCAACCGGTGATCTACCGGCTCTTCGGCGACAAGGACAGCCTGCTCGCCGCGGTCGTCGATCACGGGTTCGCGCAGTACCTCGCGGCCAAGCGCGCCGCGGTGCCGACCGAGGACCCCGTCGCGGACCTCCGGCGCGGGTGGGACGGGCACACGCGTTTCGCCCTCGACCACCCGAACGTGTACCGCCTGATGTACACGCCCCGGCTGTCCTCCCCGCCGCAGGCGGTCCGCGAGGCGAACGAGTTACTGCGCGGCGTGCTCGAACGGGTCGCCCGGGTCGGCCGCCTGGCCGTCGAACCCGACCGCGCCGCCGACGTCGTGATGGCCGCCAACACGGGCGTCGCCCTGTCCCTGCTCAACCGCCCGGAGGCGGACCGCGACCCCGAGCTCTCGGTGCGGGTGAGGGAGATCGTGCTGCCGGGAATCCTGACCCCGGAACCCGACGCGGACCCCGCGGACACGCCGGTGACGACGACCCAGGCGGTGGCCCAGGCGGCGACGACCCTCGGCGCGCTGCTGCGCTCGAAGCGGCCGAAGTCCTTCAGCCCGGCGGAGTTCGCCCTCCTCACCGAATGGCTGACCCACCTCGCAACCCCCACCGAGCCTTAAACACCACCACCCCCCACCTCCCGAACCTGCCCGCCACTCCCCCACGACCGGCCCCACCCGCCACACACCAGCCTTAGCCCACCCCGGACAGCCGGACCGCAGCCACCCCCGACAGCCGGCACCGCTGCCACCGCACACGGCCACACCGTCGCAGGCCCGGCCCAGCCACCACCGCAGCCCCACCCAGCCGGACTGGACAGTCGCCATGCCTGGCCCGCACTTCCGGCGCCCGGCGCATCCACGCGCCTCTTTCGCGCGCCCGCACACCAAGTCGAGCGGCTCTCCGTCCGCCCCTTCGCCACTACCCCGCCGCCCCTCCCTCGCGGCCCATGGCAACCCCCTCGCCGGCTCCATCTCCGGCACGCACTGCGCATCCCTTGCGCCGAAAGGAAATGACATGACCGAGAACACCGCCACCGACACCACCAACGCCACTCCCACCACCACCCGGGTCGCCCTCGTCACCGGCGGCAGCGGGGGGATCGGGCGGGCGGTCGCCGAGCGGCTCGTCGTCGACGGTTTCGCGGTGGGCGTGCACTACGCCGGCAACAAAGGCAGGGCCGAGGCGATCGTCGCCGACATCACCGCCCGCGGCGGGCAGGCCATCGCGGTCGGCGGGGATGTCGCCGACGAGCACGACATGAGCGCCGCCTTCGACGCCGTCGAGGCCGCGTTCGGCGGCGTCGACGTGGTCGTGAACACCGCCGGGACCATGGTCCTGGCGCCGATCGCCGAACTGGACCTGGACGACCTGGACCGCGTGCACCGCACCAACGTCCGCGGCACGTTCGTCGTGTCACAGCAGGCCGCCCGCCGCCTCCGCCGGGGCGGCGCGATCGTCAACTTCTCCACCTCGGTCACCCGCACCCAGCTGCCCACCTACGGCGCCTACGTCGCGAGCAAGGCCGCCGTCGAGAGCATCACCCTGATCCTCGCCCGCGAACTGCGCGGCAAGGACATCACCGTCAACGCGGTCGCACCCGGCCCCACCGCGACCCCGTTGTTCCTGCGGGGCAAGGACGACGACCTGATCGCCAACTTCGCCAAGGCCACCCCGCTCGAACGGCTCGGCCGGCCCGAGGACATCGCCGACGCGGTCTCGTTCCTCGCCGGCCCCGCCCGCTGGGTCAACGGCCAGGTCCTCTTCGCCAACGGCGGCCTCGCCTGATCACCACACCTCCGTCCACACCGGAAGGAACCGCCATGAGCAACGTCATCGTCATCACCGGCGCGTCCAGCGGCTTCGGCGCCCTCACCGCCCGTGCCCTCGCCGACACCGGCGACACCGTCTACGCCGGGATGCGCGAGACCACCGGCCGCAACGCGCCCCGGGTCCGAGCCGCCACCGACTACGCCCGGCAGCACGGCGTCGACCTCCGCGCGATCGAGCTCGACGTGAACTCGCAGGAGTCCGTCGACGCCGCCATCGCCCGGATCGAGGCCGAGCACGGCCGCGTCGACGTCCTCGTCCACAACGCCGGCCACCTGGCCACCGGGCCCACCGAGGCGTTCACCCCCGACCAGCTGGCCGAGCTGTACGACGTGAACGTGCTGAGCACCCAGCGGGTCAACCGCGCCGTGCTGCCCGGCATGCGCCACCGCGGCCACGGCCTGGTGATCTGGGTGTCCAGCTCCAGCGTCAAGGGCGGCACCCCGCCGTACCTCGCGCCGTACTTCGCGGCCAAGGCGGGCATGGACTCGCTCGCGGTGAGCTACGCGGGCGAACTCGCCCGCTGGGGCGTCGAGACGTCCATCGTCGTGCCCGGCTCGTTCACCTCGGGCACCAACCACTTCGCCCACTCCGGCCGCCCGGCCGACACCGCCGTGGAGGCCGAGTACGGGACGAGGTACGCCGGGCTGGTCGAGCAGGTCGCCGGCAAGCTCGCCGCCCTCGCGCCCGAAGACGCCGACGCCTCGCTCGTCGCCGACGAGATCGCCCGGATCGTCGCCCTCCCTCGCGGCGAACGCCCCTTCCGGGTGCACGTCGACCCGGCTGACGACGGCTCCGAAGAGGTCTCCGAGGTCGCCGACCGCGTCCGCCGCGACTTCCTCACCCGCATCGACCTGGACGACCTGCTCACCGTCCAGCCGGCCGGGTAGCCGACAGCTCGTCAGGGCCGATTGTGCAAGCTGCGCCGGGGCACACGTCCGAGAGTTGAACTCGGTCGACACTGAAGCTATAGAGGTTATTGGGCAAGATCGGCCGACCGGGGCCGGGCTTCCAGGACGTCGCGCAGCGGCACGGTCGGCCGTCCGATCAGACCGGCGAGCGCGGGGTCGACCCGGGCGAACTCGCCTTGACGACTCGCCGCGAACATCCCCACCAGCAAGTCCGCGACGTGCTCGGGCAGACCGTGGGTGACGAGCCCGGCCCGGTAGTCGTCGTCCGGCACGACGACCCGGCGGATCGGCCGGCCCGTCGCCTCCGACGCGATCGCCGCGACCTCTGCCAGGTCCACCGCCACCGGACCGGTGAGGGCCGGCGTCACGCCGTCGAAGACGTCCTCGGTCAACGCGAGCGCCGCCGCCTCGGCCAGGTCGTCGTGGGACGTCCAGGACACCGGGCCGTCCTCCGGCGCGGCCAGCTCACCCGTCTCCGCCGCGCCACCGAGCAGCATGGCCACGGTCGACGCGTAGAAACCGTTGCGCAGCGACGTGAAAGCGAGGCCCGACTCCCGCAGCACCACCTCCGTGGCGGCGTGGTCGACCATCGGCGCGAAGGGCGACGACGGGTTCGAGCCCACGTGGCTGGTGTAGACGACGCGCTCGGCCCCGGCCTTGCCGGCGGCGTTGATCGCGGTCTCGTGCAGGCGCACCGCCGTCTCGCCGCTGTTGTCCACCGACACGACCAACACCCGTGACGCGCCCTCGAACGCGTGCGCCAGGCTCCCCTCGTCCGCGAAGTCGCCCTGCCTGACCCGAACGCCCCGCTCCGCCAGCCCGCGAGCCCGCTCCGCATCGCGGACGCACACACCGATCCGGTCCGGCCCGACCCGGCGCAGCAGCCGTTCCACCACCGCTCGACCGAGCTTCCCGTTGGCACCACTGACGATGATCATGCGACCAACCCTGCCCGCGACGCCGCCGTGCCGGAAGGATCAGCCGGCACTGGGTTGTTACCCTCAGGGACATACCGATCGGAGGTAGGTGGGCTTGGAGTCACGTCCCCTGCGCTACTTCGTCGCCGTCGCCGAAGAGCTCAACTTCACGCGCGCGGCCGAGCGGCTGGGCATCTCGGCCCCTCCCCTGTCGCGCACGATCCGCAAGCTGGAAGCGGAGTTGGGCGTCACGCTGTTCGAGCGGACCACCCACAGCGTCGCGCTGACGGCCGCGGGCTCCGTCCTCCTCGACCAGGCCCGGATCGCCCTCGACGCGCTGCAGGCGGCCGGCCGGCGAGCACAACGCGCCGCGGAGCCGAAGCTCGTCCTGGCGGTCAAGGCCGACAGCGACGCGGGGCTGCTGGAGGCCATCCTCGCCGGGTACGCGGCCGACCCGGCGTCGTCCTTGCCGGTCGCGGTCCGCCTGTGCCGGTGGGGCGAGCAACCCGGGCTCCTGCGCCAAGGAGAGGCCGACGCCGCCCTGATCTACGAGCCGTTCGACCGCACCGGCCTCGACGCCGAGACCGTGGCCGTCGAGCGGCACGTCGCCGCCGTCCCGACCGACCACCCGCTCGCGGCACGCGGGCACGCCACCCTCGCCGAGCTCGGGCTGCCCGTCGACGACGCCACGCGCCTGGACCAGCTCCACCACTACCTCGACGGGATCGTCGCCCGGCACGACGTCCGCGACCTGCCCCAACTGCTCAAACTGGTCGAACTGGGCGAGCTGGTCACCCTGCTGCCCGAGTCCGTGATCGACCGCTACCCGCGACCGGGGATCGCCTACCTCGACGTGCCGGACGCGCCGCCCGCGACCCTCTCGATCGCCTGGCCCCAGCAGTCCCGCTCGACGGCCACCGCGGCACTCGTCCGCGCGGCCACCCGGTGACGACTCGCCGACCGCCAGGAACCGGACGGGCGTTTCGACCGACCACTGTGGTGAACCGGAACCGGGGAGGTCACCGTGGAACGTCGTGCGTTCTTGCGCGCGTCGGCGCTGTCCGTCGGCACGATGGGAGCAGTGGGGGCGATGTCGGGTGGTGCGGCCACCGCGTCGGCGACGACGCCGCTGCGGGTGCAGGTGCTGCTGTTCGACGGGGTGGAGGAGCAGGACTTCATCGCACCGGTGGAGGTGCTGGGCCTCGCCGGGCGGATGAGCGGCGGCGCGTTGACGACGACCTTGGTGACCACCGGTCGTCCCGGCACGGTCACCTGCACGTACGGCACCAAGGTCCAGGTGGCCGCGGGCTGGTCGCCTGAGCAGGCGGACGTGCTGGTCGTGCCCGGTGGCGGGTACGCCGACAAGACCGGGCCCGGGGTCAACCGGCTCATCGCCGACCAGGGCTTCCTGCGCCGCCTGGCCGCCGCCGACCTGCTGCGGGTCGGCATCTGCACCGGGACGATGGTGCTGTCCGCCGCGGGGTTGACCAAGGGCCGCAACGCGACCACGCACACCGGCGCGAAAGCCGACCTGGCCGCGCAGGGAGCCACCGTCGTCAACGCCCGCGTGGTGGACGACGGCGACCTGATCAACGGCGGCGGCATCACCTCCGGGCTGGACGTGGCGCTGTGGCTGGCGGAGCGGTTCCTCGGCGCGAAGCTCGCCCAGCGGGTGGAGACGGTCCTGGAGCACGAACGGCGCGGCACGGTCTGGCGCGGCTGAGCGCCTCGACCGGCGGTTGCCGGGAACCGAACGCCCCGTGCCGACGACCTCTACGTCCGGGAGCCGACTTGGCCACCTACCTGCGTCCGATCGGGCGGTGACGGCAGTGCTCGACCACCCCGGCTTACCGGTGCACGACCACATCACCGACGCGGTGAAGACGCCGTCGCTCGTGCGGTTGTCCCCCGGCATCGTGCTGATCCGCTTCGAGACGTTGAAGGTTTACGCCGCCCTGGGCGCGGTCCGGCACCTCCTCGACACCGGGGTGGTCCACAGAGGACAGACCCTGGTCGACAGCTCCAGCGGCATCTACGCGCTGGCGCTGGCGATGGCCTGCCACCGGCACGGGTTGCGCTGCCACATCGTCGCCTCCACCACCGTGGACGACACCATCCGCGCCCAGCTGGAGATCCTCGGCGTCACCGTGGACCAGATGCCGCCGTCGGACGACCTGCGGCTGGACCAGAACCGCCGGGTCGCCCGGGTCCGCGAACTGCTGGCCCGCGACCCGGACCTGCACTGGATGCGGCAGTACCACGACCCCGTCCACCACCTGGGGTACGCCGAACTGGCCGAGCACCTGCGGCGCGCCCTGCCGGCCGAGGCGCTGACGGTGGTGGGCAGCGTCGGCACCGGCGCGTCCAGCGGCGGGCTGACCCGGTCGTTGCGGCGGCACGACCCGGAGGTGCGGCTGGTCGGCGTGCAACCGTTCGGCAGCGTCACGTTCGGCAGCGAGCGGTTCACCGACCCCGACGCCATCATCGCGGGCATCGGCAGCGCCATCCCGTTCGGCAACGTGCACCACGAGCTGTACGACCGCGTGCACTGGTTGGACTTCCAGCACGCCATGGCCGCCACTGTCGGGCTGCTGCGCGAGCACGCCGTGTTCGCGGGCCTGTCCACCGGCGCCGCGCACCTCGCCGCGCGCTGGGAAGCCGAACGCGACCCCGGCCGCACGCACCTCGTCATCGGCGCGGACACCGGCCACCGGTACGCGGCCCGCGTCTTCGCCCGTCACCGCGAAGCCCTCGACCCGGCGCTGCTGGCGCCGGTGGAGATCGCCTCGCTCGACGACCTGGCACCGCCGTGGGCCGCGATGGACTGGGCGCGCCGGGCCCACGGTCCGCGGGTGCCCGCGCAGGAACGCCGGAAGGACCCCGTGCCGTGACGATCGCGCTGCTGGAAGCCCTCACCTTCGGCCTCGGCAGGCTCGCCGACGCCGCCGGGGACGCGGGCCACGACCTGTGCCTGCTCACCGGCGACCGGTCGATCTACACCCACGAACTCCGCACCCTCGGCCCGGACCGGGTGCGCGTCGTCGACATCGACACCGCGGACGTGACGGCGTGCGAGGCGGCTCTGCGCGCGATACCGGACCTGGCCGGGTTGATCAGCTCCACCGACACGTGGGCCGTGCCGGGGGCGGAACTGGCGCGGCGACTGGGTCTGCCGGGACCCGACGTGGACGCGGTGCGCGTGCTGCGGGACAAGGGCGCGGTCCGCGCGTTGCTGCACGAGCACGGGCTCAGCCGCGGCGGGCCGGTCGACCCGACGTCGGACGACGGGTTCCCGTTGGTGGTCAAGGACTCCGCGGGCACGTCGTCGCGCGCCGTGTGGCTGGTGCGCACCCGCGCCGAACTGGACGACGCGTTGCGCGAAGCCGAACGCACACCGCTCAAGGGCAGGCTGATCGCCGAACCGTACTTCGCCGGGCCGCTCTACAGCGCCGAGACCGTCACGTGGGCCGGCCGCACGCGGCTGCTGGGCGTGTTCAGCCGCCAGCTCTCGCCCGAACCGGTGCGACGGGAGGAAGCCGCCGCGTTCCCGGTCGCGTTCCCCGCCGCCGACCTCGCCGAGCTCGGCCGGTGGATCGCCCGGGTGCTGGCCGTCGCCGGCCACGAACGCGGGTTCGCGCACACCGAGTTCGTGCTCACCGCCGACGGGCCCGAGGTGGTCGAGGTCAACGCGCGGATCGGCGGCGCGCTCGTCGGCGAGGCGCTGTGCCGGTCGCTGGACGTCAACGTCTACGACGCGATGGTCTCGATGGCGCTGGCGGTGGAACCGGCGTTGCTGACCGAGCCGCTCAAGCCCGGCACCGGGGTCGCGTTCGTCCTGGCCTACCCCGCGCGGGCGGGTGTCCTCAGTGGCTGGTCCGGGCTCGACCGGGTGACCGGCCTGCCCGGCTCGCCCGAGTGGTACCCGGCCGCGAGTCCCGGTGACGTGGTCGAGCACCTGACCGACCAGCGCTCGTGCACCGGGATCGTGCTCGCCGAGGGCCCGACCGCCGAACTCGCCCTGCACCGCGCGCTGGCCGCCGCGGGCGCGATCACGCCCATCGTGTCCACCGCTCAGGCAGCACGCCGGTGAGCCGTGGGCCTCAGGCCGCCCCGGCCGCGCTTCCCCGCGCGCGGCGGCCGGTCGTCTTCCGACTCGTCCGAGCCGTCGTGCTCGTCGTGCTCGTGCTTGGCCGGTGTGCCGGGCGTCGGCTGGTCGCGGTGCGCGCGGTGGACCAGGAACAGCAGCACCAGACCGGCCAGGACCGGCACGTGCGTCAGCACGCGGGCCGCGGTCGTGGCGCCGGTGAGCAGGTCGTGCGCGGAGAACGCGGCGAGCACCGCGACGAAACCCCCGAGCGTGGGCAGCAGCCCGGCGGCGCGGTGCGCGTGCACGGCGGCGACGAGCAAGCCGATGCCCAGCGCCAGGTTCCACGCCGCGCCCTCGTTGAACAGGTGCCCGGAGATGCCGTGCGCGGGCGGCGACGTGGCGCCCGCGAGCAGTTGCGCCAGCGCCAGCCACAACTGGACGATCGCGACCGCGGCCAGCGCCAGGCGCGGTGTCAGGGCGACGTGGCGCGGCGGCGCGTCCGCCAGCACGGCGGCGACCAGGTCCGGCGCGGGCTGCGCCGGGCGCACCCGGATCGCCCTGGTCAACGCCTGCGCCCGGACCAGCCACGTCGAGCAGTCCGCGCACTGCTCGACGTGCGCGTCCACTTCGGCGGCGGGCGCGGGCTCGGCTTCGCCGTCGAGGCGCGCGGACAACACTTCACGGCAGGTTCGGCAGTCCACGCCCCAGTAGTCGCTCCATTCGGCGCACGAGTTCCCGACTTTCTGTGGTTACGATTCGAAGTCGTGACCTCCCCCAACGTGACCAACCCCGACGACGAGGTGACGCGCTGGGCGTTGCGGGCCCGTGCCGGCGACCGGGACGCGCTGGAGCGGTTCGTGCGGGCGACGCAACGGGACGTGTGGCGGTTCATCGCCCACCTCGCCGACGTCGGCGTGGCCGACGACCTCGCCCAGGAGACCTACGCGCGCGCCCTGGTGAGCCTGCGCCGGTTCGCCGGGCGTTCGTCGGCCCGCACCTGGCTGCTGTCGATCGCCCGCCGGGTGGTGGTCGACCAGGTCCGGATGGCGCGGTCACGGCCGCGGCTGTCGCCCGGCGCGGACTGGGAGCGCGAGGCGGACCGGCGGCCGGTCGGGTCCGGCTTCGAGGACACCGTCGAGCTGAACCTCCTGCTGGACGCGCTCGACCCGGATCGCCGCGAGGCCTTGGTGCTCACGCAGGTGCTGGGACTGTCCTACGCGGAGGCGGCCGAGATCGCGGGCTGCCCGGTGGGCACGATCCGGTCCCGCGTCGCGCGGGCGCGTGACGACCTGCTGCGCGCGACCGGCCGGTCCGGCGCCACCGAGGTCGGCTGAGCGTCCGTGCGACCCGACGTCCGGTCCGGCCGGCCGCTGGTGCGCGACGCGGCGTTCCTGCGGTTGTGGATCGGGACCACGGCGTCCGGGTTGGCCACGTGGGCGTTGCCGTTCGTGCTCGGGTTCGCCGTGCTGGAGCGGTCGATGACCGCGGTGGAGCTGGGGATCGTGCTGGCCGCCCGGACCGCCGGGTTCCTGGTCGCGGTGCCGGTCGCCGGTGTGCTGGCCGATCGGCACTCCCGGCGTCGGGTGGTGTGGTGGGCGGGACTGGTCGCCGCGGTCGCCTCGCCGGTCATCGCGGTCGGGTTGGGACGGTCGGTCGTGGTGATGGCCGTGGCGGCGGCCGTGGTCGGCGCGGGGCAGGGCGCGTGCCGACCGGCGTTCCAGGCGCTCACGGCGGAAGTCGTCGCCCCCGACCGGCGGCGGCGGGCGAACGCGGCGATGACGTTGGCGGTGCGGGTCACCACGTTGGTCGCGCCGGGCCTGACGGCGTTGCTGGCGCTGGTGGTCGACACACCGGCGTTGATCGTCGCGACGGCGGTGCTGTGGTTGGGCGCGGCGGTGATCCCTCCTGCCGGCGGAGTCGTCGTCCCGGTGGCCCGTCGACGTTTCGCGGTCGAGTTCTTCGAGGGGGTCCGCGAGGCGCGGCGGCACCCGTGGTTCGTCGCGGGTCTGGGCGCGTTGACCGCGGTGATCGCCACGGGTTACTCGGCGACGGGTGTCGTGCTGCCCCTGGTGAGTCGCGACCGGTACGGCACGGGTGCGGTGCTCGCCGCCGCCATGACCGCGTACACGGTGGGCGCCTTGGGTGGCGCGATCATCGCCGGACGGTGGGGTTCCCGGGCGCAGGGCTGGACCGCGTTGGCGGGGTTGGCGTGCTACGGGTTCGTGCCGTTGAGCCTGTTGCTGCCGGTGCACGCGGTGGTCGTCATCGCCGCGTACGTGGTGGCGGGGGTGGGGATCGAGCTGTTCAACGTGCCGTGGTTCACCGCCGCGCAGCGCGAGGTCGAGCCCTCGGCCCTGGCCAGGGTGTCGTCCTTGGACTTCCTGCTGTCCTACGGTCTCGCGCCGGTCGGCCTGGCCCTGATCGCACCGGCGATCGACGGGTTCGGCGCGGGCGTCGTCCTCGCCGTGTGCGCGGTGGTCTGCTTCGCCGCGCCGGCCGCCGCCGCGCTCGTGCCGTCCGCGCGCGACTTCCGCTGACTCACGACGCCCGCAGCTCGTCGCGCAGCGTGCGGGCGACGTGCGCCATCAACGCCTCCGCCCCGGGCTGCACCACGGCGGGCACGCGCGACTCGGTGAGCGCTGCGACGGCGAACGCCCGGCCGTCGGCGTGCTCGACCACGCCGACCTCGTGCCGCAGGTTGAGCAGCGTGCCGGTCTTGGACGACCACCGTGACGCGTCGGAGCTGAAGTCGGGTGCGAGCCGGTGGCGCAACGCGTTGTCCCCCATCAGTTCCCGGACCCGTCCGGCGACGGCGGGCCGGATCGTCGTCGGCCGCCACACGCCGTGCAGGAGGTCGACGAACGCGCGGGCGGAACCGGCGTTCGCGCGGCTGATGTCCAGCTGCGTCACCGGGTGCCCGCGCCCCTCGGTCGCGGCCGCGATGGCCAGCGAGTGGGCGAGGTGGCCCTCCGCCGGGGTGAACCGCTCGGCGGGCGTGTCGACGAGGTCGCGCATGAGGTGGCGCACGGCGATGCCGTCGTGGCCGAGCCGGCGCAGCTCGGCGGCGACCGCGTGGGGCGGGGTCAGCGCGAAGAGGGCGTCGGCGGCGGTGCTGTCGCTGATCGCGATGCTCAGGTAGAGCAGGTCGTCCAGCGCGATCGTGGCGGGGTGGCGGAACTTGGGCAGCCCGATCGGGCCGGGCGCGGCGACCCGGTCCGGTGGCACCACGACCGGGGTGGCGGCGTCGAGCTCGCCCCGGTCGACGCGTTCCAGCGTGGCGATCGCGAGCGGCACCTTGACCAGCGACGCGACCGGGTACTCCACCTCGGCGTCGAGGCCCAGCTCGTCGCCGGTGTCGAGGTCGCGCACGAGGAACGAGCCGCGCAGGCCGGCGTCCTCCAGCGCTTCCCGCGCCTCACGCAGGACCTTGGTCGTCCCCATCGTCACGCTCCTGCGGCCGGGACGCCGAGGCAGTGACCGATCGCGGCGGGCGGCAGGTCGCGGATCCGGCGGGCGTCCTCGCGCAGCCCGGCCGCGACGTCGTAGCCGCGGGCGAGGTCCAGCTCGCCGACCGGCCGCCAGTGCAGCCCGAGCTCGTGGGCCTGGCCCGGTGAGCAGAGCAGGAGGTCGGTGGAGCCGAGCACGTCGGCGGTGGCCGCGACCAGCGAGGCCGCCACGACCACCTGGGCGGGTTGCAGGCCGACGGCGTCGCGCAGGCGCGTGAGGCGGTCGCGGACGTGCGGCACGTCGTCCTCCGGCTGGAGCCGGATCCGCCGCCGGCGGGCGTTGCGCTCGGCTCGGCCGGCGCGCAGGGTCTCCACGTAGACCGCCGGAACGGGGCCGGGGTCGGCGTGACCGGCGAGGCCGAGCGGCACCCGCCAGGCGCCCTCGTCGGGCGGCACGGCGACCAGCGCGGCCCGGACGTCCAGCGTGCGGGCCAGGTCCGCGCGTTCGGCCGGACCGGCCGGGCGCGGGTCCAGGTCCAGGTCGTGGCGGCGGGCGTCGGCGACGAGCCGGGCCAGCGGGCGCGGCGCGCACACCTCGGGCACGGCCAGCCGGAAGGGGCGCAGCTTGGCGCGCTCGGCGTCGTGCTCCATCGCCTCGGCGAGGTCGACCAACCGCCGCGCGGAGGGCAGCATCTCCCGACCGAACGGCGTCAGCGCCACGCTCCGCGAGGTCCGGGTGAACAGCCGGGCGCCGAAGTGCCTCTCGAGCGCCGCCACGCGCCGGCTGGCCACGGACTGCGGTATCCGCGCCGCCGCGGCGCCGACGGTGAAGCTGCCGTGCCCGCTCACGGCCACGAACGCCTTGCACGCCTCGACCACGTCCACGAGCCGCGACTATGCCAGATCGGCATCGATGCCCGCCTCGGTGTCTTGGACAGCATCCACGACCGCCTGTGAAGCTCGACGGCGTGACACCGCCGTACCGAACCGTCAGCCGCCGTGCGTTCCTGGGCGCGGCGGCGCTGCTCCCGCTGGCCGGCTGCGCGCGGGAACCGGCGCCGCCGTCCGCGCCCTCCTCCGCGCCGGTCGGCACGTCCGCCGCCTCCCCCACTCCTTCCGCCGTGCCGCACGATCACCTGATCGGGCTGGAACGGGAGTTCGACGCACGACTGGGCGTGTACGCCGTGGCCACGGGCACCGGGGCGACCCTGGCGTACCGGGCGGACGAGCGGTTCGCGTTCTGCTCGACGTTCAAAGGGCTGGCGGCGGCCGCGGTCCTGCACCGCAACCCGCCGTCCCACCTGGACACTGTCGTCATGTACACCGAGGACGACCTGATGGCGAGTTCCACCATCACCCGGCAGCACGTGGCCACCGGCCTGACCCTCCGCCAGGTCTGCGACGCGGCGGTCCGCCACAGCGACGGCACGGCGGGCAACCTGCTGCTGCGCGAGCTGGGCGGCCCGGCCGGGCTGACCGCCTACCTGCGCACCCTCGGCGACACCGTCACGCGATCGGACCGGTTCGAGCCGCACCTCACGACCGCCGTGCCGGGAGACCCCCGCGACACGACCTCGCCCCGCGCCATCGGCGCCGACTACCAGCGGATCGTGCTCGGCGACGCCCTCGGGCCCGACCAGCGCGCGTTCCTCCGCGACCTGCTCGAGCGCAACGCCACCAAGGCCGGCGCGCACCGCGTCCGCGCCGGCGTGCCGCAGGGGTGGGCGGTGGCCGACAAGACCGGCACCGGCGATTACGGCACGGTCAACGACATCGCCGTGGTGTGGCCGCCGGACGCCGCGCCGCTCGTGGTCTCGATCATGTCCAGCAAGGCGACCGCGGACGCCGGGTACGACCAGGCGCTGGTCGCGAAGGCCGCCGCCTACGCCGTGGACTCGCTGACCTGATGCGACGCGTCGTGATCGGTCTGCTGCTGGCGCTGCTGGCGGCCGTCGCCTCGGTGGGCGCGCTCGGCGCGACCGGCCGGGTCGTCCTGGTCCACCACCCGGTCACCGGCCGCCCGGTGGCGATCGTGGAGGAGGTGCCGGGCCCGGAGACCGGGCAGGTCTGCCCGCTGGACGCGCGGTACGTCGACGAACGGCCCGACGGCCTGCGCCCGGACGTGCTGGAGGCGTGGCGCCGGTTGCGGGCCGCCGCCGGCGCGCAGGGCGTCGGGCTGTGCCTGAACGACGGCAAGCGGAGCACCGGCCAGCAGCGGCGGGAGTTCGAGGACGCCGTGCGGCGGTTCGGCACCGCGGAGCTCGCCGCGCGGTACGTCCTGCCGCCGGAGAAGTCCATGCACGTCAAGGGGATCGCGGTGGACGTGCAGCCGCTCGAGTCGGCCGCCTGGGTCGAGCGCAACGGGTCCGCGTTCGGCTGGTGCCGCCGCTACCTCAACGAGGAGTGGCACTTCGAGCACGACCCCGCGTACGCGACCGCCGGCTGCCCGCCCATGCTGCCCAGCGCGAGCGGCTCCTGAACGCTCAGGCCCACGGGATCGTGGCCTGGAGCACCGCCTCGGTCAGCGCCCGCGTGCGCAGGTGCGTGACCTGCTGGTACTCCGGGTCGGCGACCATGCGGCCGAACGCCGCGCGGTCGGGGTAGCGGACGATCACCACGGCGTCCCAGCTCTGCCCGTCCTCGGCCACCAGCGCGGTGGAGCCCGCGCCCGCGTAGAGGACCTCCGCGCCGTAGCGGGGCAGGAACGTCTTGCGCAGGTGCCGCGCGTACTCCTCGTACGACGCCACACCGCCCTCGGCGAACCGCAGCAGGTTCAGCATGACGACCGGACCGCCGGGGTCCTCGGCCAGCAGTCGCTTCAGGTCGGCGCCACGCGGGTCCACAGCCATGCCGACAGCATGGACGCACGCGATCACGTCCGCATCGGTGAGTCCACCTGCCGCACCGGTCCAGAGGTGATGACCTCAGAGGGCGATGACCACCTTGACGTCGTCCGGCCGGGAGTCGAACGCGTCGGCGAACCTCTCCAGCGGCACGCGGCGGCTGATCAGGCCGTCCAGCCAGTCCCGGTCGGCCTTCGCCAGCGCGTCGGCCGCCTGGCGGTAGTGGCGCAGGTTGGCGTTGACCGAGCCGACCACGACGTCGTTCTCCAGCACCATCACCCGGTTCGCGCCCGCGACGTCCACGTCCACCGTGTGGCCGCCCGAGGAGATGCCGGTCAGGCACACCACGCCGTACGGTGCGGTGTTGCGCACGACGGAGATCACCACGCTGCCCACGCCGGTCGCCTCGATCACCACGTCGGGCCGCAGCCGGGAGGCGACCTCGTCCACGTCGCCGTCGTGGTAGGTCGCGCCGAGCCGCCGCACCAGCCGCGGCTTCGGGCCGTCCTCGACCCGGTCGAGCACGTGCACGTCCAACCCCTGCTGCACGCCGATCATCGCGGCCAGCAGCCCGATCGGCCCCGCGCCCGTCACCAGCGCGCGTTCCGGCTCGTACCACGCCCGCTCACCCACCCGGGCGACCTGCTCCCACGCCTTCGCGACCACCGACGCCGGCTCCATGAGCACGCCGGCGTGCGCCAGCCCCGGGTCCAGCGCCACCGCGTAGTCCGACTCGACGCACCACCGCTCGGCCGCGTACCCGTCCAACTCCTTGATGCCGCGCTCGGTGTAGCCGCCGTTGCGGCAGTTGTCGAACTCGCCGTGCGCGCACGCGCCGCAGGGCGCCGGATCGGGTCGCCGGACCACTCCCACCACCAGGTCACCGGCCGCGAAACCACTCTCCGGAGGCGCCATCGCCACCCGGCCGAGCGATTCGTGGCCGAGCACCAACCGGTCGCGTCCCGGCGGCGCCCAGCCGTACTCGGCGCGGGCGATCTCCTTGTCCGTGCCGCAGACACCGACGACCAGTCCCTCGACCAGCAGGTCACCGGGCCGCGGCTCGGGTTCCGGCACCTCGGTGACCTGCAGCGAATCCGCCTTCTTCGGGTCGAGCGTGAGCGCGCGCATGGTCTGGGCTACCCCCGCGCGCGACCCGCATGCGGGCCCGGCCGCCGACGTCCCCCGGTGGGATGGGTGTTGTTTGCCCTCGTCGAGGGGTGGCACCCGTGGTGCACCCGGTCGGCGGGAGGAAACACCCGGCGGAGGAGGCCGACGATGACCGAGGGTGGTTGGGCCTACGACGGTGAGCCCGTCACGCTGTCACCCGACACCGTGACGCTCGTGCACGGCACCTCGTTCTGCGTCTGCGGCAGCGACGGGAACGTGGACGGCGCCGCCGCCCAGGGCGTGTTCTTCCAGGACACCCGGATCGTGTCCGGGTGGGCGTTGCGGGTGGACGGCGCGACCGTCGAGCACATCACCACGCTCACCCGCGACCCGTTCCGGATGACGTTCGTCGGCCGCGGCCGGTCCCGCGGGCACGAGGCCGAGAGCACCCTGCTCGTGCGCCGCGAGCGGTACGTCGGCGCGGGCATGCGCGAGGACATCACGCTGCGCAACTTCGGCCGGGAGTCCGTCGCGCACGTCGTCTCGGTGCACGTGGAGGCCGACTTCGCCGACCTGTTCGAGGTCAAGGAGAGCCGGGTCCGCGCACGGGGGCGGCACCAGTGCGAGGTCGAGCCGGACGAGCTGCGCCTGACCCGGCGCCTGGACGGCCAGAGCCGCGGCGTGCGGGTGCGGGCGGAGGGCGCCGACTACTCGCCGTCCACCCTGACCTTCCGCGCCGTCATCCCGCCCAAGGGCGAGTGGTCGACGTGCGTGACCGTGCAGCCCGTCGTGGACGGTCGGACGACCGAGACGATGTTCCCGCCGGAACGCCCGATCGACGAGTCCGTCCCGGTGCTGCGCGCCCGCCGGTGGCGCGAGGACGTGCCCGTCCTGCGGTACACGGGCAGGCCGGCGCTGGGCGCGACGCTGCTGCGCAGCAGGCAGGACCTGGGCGCGCTGCGGATCTTCGACCCGGACCGGCCCTCGGACATCGCGGTCGCCGCCGGCGCGCCGTGGTTCATGACGCTGTTCGGCCGCGACTCGATCCTCGCGTCGCTGATGTCGCTGCCCATCGACCCCAACCTCGCCCTCGGCACGGTCCGGACCCTCGCCCACCACCAGGGCACGCGCGTCGAGCCGAACAGCGAGGAGGAACCGGGCCGCATCCTGCACGAGATGAGGTTCGGCGCGGACGCCTCACTGGCGCTGGGCGGCAGCAACGTCTACTACGGCACGGCGGACGCCACGCCGCTGTTCGTGATGCTGCTGGGCGAGCTGTCCCGCTGGGGCATCGACCGCGACCAGGTCGAGGCCATGATCCCGCACGTCGACCGCGCGCTGGAGTGGATCGAGCACTACGGGGACCGCGACGGCGACGGTTTCGTGGAGTACCAGCGCGCGACCGCCGGCGGACTGGTCAACCAGGGGTGGAAGGACTCGTGGGACGGGGTGAACTTCGCCGACGGGAGCATCGCGAAGCCGCCGATCGCGCTGTGCGAGGTCCAGGGTTACGTCTACCACGCCTACCTGGCGCGTGCGTGCATCTGCGAGGACTTCGAGGACCTGGCCGGCGCCCGGCGCTGGCGCGAGCGCGCGGCGCGGCTGAAGGCGGAGTTCAACGACCGCTTCTGGCTGCGCGACCGCGGTTACTACGCGGTCGCCCTGGACGGGGACAAGCAGCCGGTGGACGCGCTGACCTCGAACATCGGGCACTGCCTGTGGAGCGGCATCGTGGACGGGGACAAGGCCGAGCGGGTCGTCGAGCACCTGCTGTCGCCGGAGATGTTCACCGGGTGGGGCGTGCGGACCCTCGCGTCCGGCATGGGCGCGTACAACCCGATGAGCTACCACAACGGGTCGGTGTGGCCGCACGACAACGCCCTCATCGTGCACGGGCTCATGCGGTACGGCTTCGTGGAGGCCGCGCAGCGGGTGACGATGGCCGTCCTGGAGGCCGCCGAGGCGTTCGGCGGCAGGCTGCCCGAGCTGCTGTGCGGCTTCGACCGCGCCGAGTACCCGGACCCGATCCCGTACCCGACGTCGTGCTCGCCGCAGGCGTGGGCGTCGGCCACGCCCGTGCACCTGCTGCGCGTGCTGCTGCGGGTGGAGCCGTACTCGCCGCGCCGCAAGGTGTGGCTCGCGCCCGTGCTGCCGGAGTCGTTCCAGCCCTTGGCCCTCGACGGCATACCGATGCTGGGCGCGCGCGTCGACCTGGAGGTCGACGGCGACGACGTCCGGGTGCGCGGCCTGCCCGAGGACGTCGAACTGGTCCGTGCGCCGGTAGGGGTGCACCCGGGCCTGGACGACAGGGGGTGAGCACGGTGACACCGCTGCGCGTCGCGATGATCGCCCCGCCCTGGTTCGAGCTGCCGCCCTCGGCCTACGGCGGCATCGAGTCGATCTGCGCCGACCTGGCGGACCGGTTGGTCGCGCGCGGCAACCACGTCGTCCTGGTCGGCGTCGGCCGCAACGGCACGGCCGCCGAGTTCCGGGCCACGTGGGACCGCGCGCAGCCGGACCGGATGGGGCAGGGCGTGCCGGAGGTGGTGCACGCCGCCGCGCTGCCCGCCATCCTGGCCGACCTGGACGTGGACGTCGTGCACGACCACAGCCTCGCCGGACCGCTGCTGGCCCGCGGCCGTTCGCTGCCGACCGTGGTCACCGCCCACCTGCCCGTGACCGGGGAGACGGGACGCTACTACCGGGGCCTGAACGGCAGCGTGAACCTCGTGGCCGTCTCCAACGCGCAACGCCGGCTCGCGCCGGACCTGGACTGGGCGGGCACCGTGCACAACGCCGTCGACGTCGGCACGTTCCCGTTCCGCCGGGACAAGGAGGACTACGCGCTGTTCCTCGGGCGGACCGCGCCGTTCAAGGGGATCCCCGAGGCGATCGCCGCCGCCACCGCGGCCGGTGTCCCGCTGCGCATCGCGGCCAAGTGCCGCGAGCCGGTGGAGCGGGAGTACTTCCGGCGCGAGATCGCGCCGTTGCTCGGCCCGGGCGTCGAGTGGCTCGGCGAGGTGGACCGCGAGGAGAAGCTGCACCTGCTGACCGCCGCGCGCTGCCTGGTGTTCCCGATCAGCTGGGACGAGCCGTTCGGGCTGGTGATGGTGGAGGCGATGGCGTGCGGCACGCCCGTGGTCGCCACCCGCCGCGGCTCCGTCCCGGAGGTCGTCGCGCACGGTGAGACCGGCTTCGTGTGCGACGACCACGCGTCGCTGGTCGCGGCGCTGCGCCGGGTCGACCGGTTGTCGGCCGAGCGGTGCCGGGCCGAGGCGGTCCGCCGGTTCGACGTCGAGCTGATGGCCGCCCGCTACGAGGACGTCTACCGCTCCGCCGCCGCCGAGTCCCCGCACGTGCTGGAGGCGGTGACCACGACCCGCACCGCCGCCGCCCGCTGACCCGGTCGACCTCCTGGCTCGACGCCAGGGTCGCCCGGCCGGCGCTCCACCTGAGCGATTCCCGGAAACGGCAACAGGAGTTGTCGTTTCCGGCGGGTCGGGCCGAAGCTGGCGCCATGACCGAGAACGACACGGCGGCGGTGACCCGCGTGGGGCCACCGCCGCGGCACCACTTGGCCCTGATGATCTGGGTGGCCGTCTTCCCGACGCTCACCGTGCTGCAGCTGCTGTTCGGCGACCTCCTCGACGGCGCGCCGACCGTGCTGCGGACCCTCGTGCTGGCGACGATCGCGGTGCCGATCGTCATCTACGGGCTCATGCCGCCGCTGCAACGGCTCCGCGTCCGCCTGCTCTCCCGGCGGTCGTGACCGGCGCTAGCGCAGCCACCGCACCACCTCGTCGAGCAACCGGTCCCGGCCGTGCCCGGCCCGGTCCAGGTGGGCGAAGTGCGTCGCGCCGTCCAGGCGCGCCGCCCGCACGTCCGCCGCCCGGTCGAGGTCGGCGACCAGCGTGGTCACGTCGCCCTCGCGTGACCAGAAGTCGTGCTCGCCGCGCAGGACGAGCGTCCGGGCGGTGATCGTGCCCGCGTGCCAGAGGCGTCGGCCGGTCGCGAGGTGGAAGCTGTCCTTCAGCGCGCCGGTCGGGGCGCGGAAGCTCGGCGGCTCGCGGTCGGCCGACGTCGGGTCGCTCGCCACCGCGTGCTCGACGTAGGCCGCCGCGACGCGGGGGTCGCGCCACGCGGACTTGTCGTCCACCGGGATGGCGGCGTCCCAACCGCGGAGCAGGCCCGGCCCGGTCGAGAGCCGGTACGCGCCGTGGCGCGCGTCGTCGAAGTGGCCGGGCCGCGCCGGGTCCTCGTAGTCCGAGCCGCGGCCGAGCACCGGGTGCCCGTCGATCGCGCCGTACAGGCTGTTGTAGATCACGAGGTGCGCGACCCGGTCCGGGTGCTCGCTCGCGTACCAGGCGGCCCAGTGCCCGCCGGTCGCCCAGCCGACGAGGTCGACGCGGTCGTGGCCGGTCGTCGCGCGCAGCCGGTCGACGACCGACGCGATGTCGCTCACCACCTGCTCGCCGGTCACGGCGGGCGGGTTGGCCGACGGTGGCGCGTCGAGCGCTTCAGGGCGGTCGGAGGCGCCGTAGCCGCGCGCGTCCACGATGAACACCCGGTGGCCTTCGCGCGCCAGGTCGGCTGCCAGCGACCCGCCGGGCACGGGCAGGTCGAACGACGCGACGCCCGGCACGCGGGCGCCGTGCAGCAGCAGCACCGGCCGGCCGCGTGCCGACCGGGCCGTCCGCACCTCGCGGACACCCAGGTGCCCGGCTTCGCCACGCACCTTCCAGTCCTTGCGCACCACCTGGTCGGACGGCGGCGCCTGCGTGATCGTCGCGGCCATCGCGAGCGTGAGGATCGTCTTCAGCATGCGGCCAGGATGCCGCCGGACCGGTCACCTGATCTGATCGTGCACAGAATCGGTGCGATTGATACGGGGTGGATATGGATCTCAGGCACCTGCGGGCCGCCGTCGCGGTCGCCGACCACCTGCACTTCGGCCGGGCCGCCGCCGCGCTCGGCCTGGCGCAGCCGCCGTTGAGCCAGACCGTGAAGGCGCTGGAGACCGAGCTCGGGGTGGCGCTGTTCCACCGCGACACCAGGAACGTCCACGTCACCCGGGCCGGTGAGGCGTTCGTCGCGGACGCGCGCGCCGCGCTGTCCATGGTGGACGCCGCGGCGCGTCGGGCGCGTGCGGCGGGGCGGGGCGAGGAGGGCTCGCTGTCGATCGGGATGGTCGGCTCGTCGGTGCTGCACCCGCTGCCGATGATCATCCGCGAGTTCCGGGCGCGCTACCCCGCCGTCGCCCTGTCCTTCTCCGTGCTGCCGACCGTGCCGCAGGTCGAGCGGCTGCGCGCGGCGGCGCTGGACGTGGGCCTGCTCCGCCCGCCGCTGCCGGGCCCGTCCGACGACCTGGAGCTGGTGCCGGTGTCGCGCGAGCCGCTGGTCGCCGTGGTGCCGAACGACCACCGCCTGGCCGGCCGGCGGCGGGTGCACGTCCGGTCGCTGGCCGGCGAGCCGTTCGTGCTGTTCCCGCGCCACCTGGGACCCGGGCTGCACGACGAGATCACCGCGCTGTGCCGACGCGGCGGGTTCACCCCCGAGGTCGCGCAGGAGGCCGTGCAGATGCCGACCATCGTCGGCCTGGTCGCGGCGGGCTGCGGGGTGTCCATCGTGCCCGGCTCGTCCGCCGCCCAGCCGCGGCCGGAGGTCGCGTTCCTGCCGCTGAGCCCCACCGTGCGGCTGGTCGACCTGGCGATCGCGCTGCCCGTGCCGAACCACTCCCCGGCGGCCGCCAACTTCACCGCCCTGGCCCGGGACCTCACCAGGGCGCGCGGCACGACGCCGGCCGGGTGACCGGTGCGAGGCGCGGCCCTCCGGGAGGTCCCGGCGATCGGGTGACCGGCGCTCAGTCCTCGAGCCAGTTGTACTTGCGCGCCATGCCGACCAGGTTCTTGCGCACGTTCAGGATCTGCTCGGCCGTCATGCCGGGCGCCGAGGCCAGCAGCGTCTCGGTGACCTCCTGCAAGTAGCGCTTGGTCGACACGACCTCGCAGAACATGTCGTTGCCGTTGACGTCGTCACCCGAGTGGTACGACGGCGTCCCGGCCCGCACGGACGCTTCCCGCACCAGGCTCACCCGGGAGGCCTTCGGCCCCCGGTCGCCCATCTCCACCAGGAACTCGACCAGCGCGCCGGGCGCCATCAGCCTCTTGTCGAAGTCGATGTCGTTGACGTGGATGAACACGTCCTCGCCGCCCTCCTCGGGCGACACGAACCCGTACCCGCGCACCTCGTCGAACCGGACGACCTTGCCCTTCACCACCACCGCAACCCCTTACCAGCAGCACGCGCCACACCTGTGGCGACATCACCACGATCCTATCCCGGACGCCGGCGCGCGACTCGTGGGCACGACGTCCGGACTCCTCCGTCCTCGGAGCGCGCTCAGCCCGCCTTGCGACCGACGGCCGCGAACGTCGACATCTGCTTCGGGTCCGGGTCCTCGTCGCCGGGTTCCGGGCGCCACTCGGTCAGGTACACCACACCGGGGTCGACCAGCTCCACGCCCGCGAGCAGGTCGGTGATCTCGGCCCTGGTGCGCATCGAGAAGTCCGTCACCCGGTTGCGGAACTGCTCGGTCGCCTCCTCGGCCCGGTCGGCCTCGCCCTCCAGGCTGGCGTGCGAGAGGGCGAGGTAGCTGCCCGGCACGGTGGCGTCGAGGTACTCCCGGACGATCTCGGCGGGCTTGTCGGAGTCCGGCACGAAGTGCAGCACCGCGAACATCAGCACGCCGACCGGCCGGGTGAAGTCCAGCGTCCGCACCACGTCCGGGTGGGTCAGCACCTCGCGCGGCCGGCGCAGGTCGCCCTGCACCGCCGTGGCGTTGGCGTGCTCGCTGAGGATCGCCCGGCTGTGCGCGACCGCGACCGGGTCGACGTCCACGTAGACGATCCGGCAGTCCGGGTCGGCGCTCCACGCGACCTCGTGCACGTTGCCGGCCGTGGGGATGCCCGACCCGAGGTCGAGGAACTGGGTGACGCCCCGGCCGACCAGGTAGCGCACCGCGCGGCGCAGGAACGCGCGGTTGGCCCGCAGGATCCGCGGCAACCCCGGCATGACCTCGACGATGCGCTGCGCCGCCTCCCGGTCCACCTGGAAGTTGTGCGCGCCGCCCAGGTGCACGTCGTAGACGCGCGCCGGGCTCGGTCGCGAGAGGTCGATGTCGGGGCCCACCCACGAAGGTCTTTCCACGCTGCCGCTCCTCGGTTCGCCACGGACCGTGATTGCTCGGGTGCACGCTACAACGGGCGAACCGCCACGAGAGCCCCTATCGGGGTTCGCAATCGGTGCGCTCCCGCGCAGGGGTTGGACCGTGCCCGAAGGTCGTCGTCCGCCACCACCCTTCGCGTGTCAGAACTTCACAAGGCATCCCGATACGTGGACAATCCTTGACCAGAAGTCGCACCGGCGTCCCTGGAGGAGCTCCCATGCCCAGATCACGGTCGTTCGCGCTCGTCCTGGCCGCCGTCGCGTTCGCCGCGGCGCCGGCCGCCGACCTGGCGACGCCCGCGTCCGCGCGGGCCGACGACGCGCTCAGCCGGGACCTCGACGCGATCATCACCAGCGCGGCCCTCGACGGCGCGGACGTCGGGCTCGTCGTCCGCCACGCCGAGACCGGCGCCGTGGTGTTCGCCCGGGAAGGCGACGAGCGCGGCCAGCCCGCGTCCAACGGCAAGCTGTTCAGCTCCGCCGCGGCGCTCGACATCCTCGGCCCGGACCACCGGTTCAGCACCACCGTGGCCGCGACCGGCCGCGAGCGCGCCGGGGTGCTGGCGGGCGACCTGCACCTGCGCGGCACGGGCGACCCGACCATGCTCGCCGCCGACTACGACGCGCTGGCCGCCGAGGTCGCCCGCAGCGGCGTCCGGCTGGTCCGCGGCAAGCTCGTCGCCGACGACACCTGGTTCGACTCCGTGCGCCTGGGCACCGGCTGGGCCTGGGACGACGAGCCGTACTACTACAACGCCCAGATCTCGGCGCTGACCGTCTCCCCGGACACCGACTACGACGCCGGGACCGTCATCGTCCGGGTCGCGCCCGGCGCGGCGGGCCAACCGGCCACGGTCACCACCGACCCGCCGACGGACTACGTCACGATCGCCAACACCGCCGTCACCGGCGCGCCCGGCTCGGCGTCGAGCGTGTCCGTCGAACGGCAGCACGGCGCCAACGTGATCGCGGTGCGCGGCAGCATCCCCGCCGGCGGGGCCGTCGAGAGCGAGTGGAGCACGGTCTGGGAACCGACCGGGCTGGTCACGTCCCTGTTCCGCGACGCCCTGGCCCGGCACGGCGTGCACGTGCTCGGCGGCACGGGCACGGGCACGACCCCGGCCGACGCACGGGTGCTCGGCGAGCACCGGTCGATGCCGTTGTCGCAGCTGATGGTCCCGTTCATGAAGCTGAGCAACAACATGCACGCCGAGATCCTGGTCAAGACCGCCGGCCGGGCCGTGTTCGGCGAGGGCAGCTGGGCCGCGGGGCTGCGCGCGATGACGGCGAGGCTCGGCGAGCTGGGCGTGGACCCGGCCGCGCTGTCGCTGCGGGACGGTTCCGGACTGTCCAGGATGGACCAGGTCTCGCCCGACCAGGTGGCCGCGCTGCTGCTCGCCGCCCGGCGCGAGCCGTGGTTCCAGCCCTGGTACGACTCGCTGCCCGTGGCGGGTAAGAGCGACCGGATGGTCGGCGGCACCCTGCGCAACCGGATGCGCGGCACCCCGGCCGAGGGCAACGTGCGGGCCAAGACCGGCACCCTGACCGGCGTCAGCGCCCTGTCCGGCTACGTGACGACCGCCGACGGCACCCCGCTCGTGTTCGCCATGATCAGCAACGACACCCTCACGTCGGCGAAACCGCTCGAGGACGCCGTCGCGGTCCGGTTGGCCGGCCACCGGGACGGCGCGACCCCGCCCGCGGTCAGGGGCGCGCCCGAGCCGGTCGCCGACGAACGGCTGGAGTGCAGTTGGACCAAGTCCTGCTGAGCCGGGCGGTGATCAGATGACGACCGCGCGGAACCCGTGCACGCACCACGGGCCGTCGTAGCTGGTCACCCAGAGGTTCGTGGAGTAGCCACCCAACTTCTGCCCCTTGGCCGTGCCCTTGAGGTAGACCTGGAAGGAGTCCTCCCCCGTCGTCCCGCCGTCCATGTCCGGGTCGATGGCCAGGTCCGGGTCGTAGCCGACCAGCTTCTCCACGTCCGCCGCGTCGTTGTTGGCGTCCGGGCACAGCAGGCCGGCGGCGGTCGCCGCGTCACCGGCGTTCACGCTGTCCAGGAAGGACCGCATGGCGGCGAGCGCCTCCGGCGGCACCGGCTTGCCGCCGGCCGTGGGCTCGCCGTCGGTGGTCGGTGGGGCGGTCGCCGTCGGGCGCCCGCTGGCCGACGGCCCGTTGGCCCGCGCGATGTCCTGCCAGCACCAGTCGCCGTCCTCGCGGACGACCGTCACCTCGACCTGCGACGTCCGCGAGGACGTGGTGACCTCGACGGTCCCCTCCACCTTGTCGTCGGTGACCTCGTCGCTGCCGACGAGCTCGGCCTTCTTGAGCGCGGACACGTCCTTGATGGCGTTGTCCACGCCGGACTTGGCCTTCGCGCACTTGAGCTTCTTGAGGGCGGCGGCGTCCTGGGAGTCCAGCCCGGCCACCAGCGCCTCCAGCAGCTTCTCCGCGTCGCCGCCCTTCGCCATCGTGGACGACGCGGTGGTCGGCGGCGTGGTCGTGGTCGTCGTCGGGTCCGCCGCGCCCACGAAGAACCCGGGCTGCACGAACCCGGTGAACGCCACGCCGCCCAGCACCAGCACGACCACCACGACGGCGGCCACGATCGCCCCGGTCCGCTTCTTCGGCGCGGGCGGAGGCTGGGGCGCGAACCCGCCGTACTGGTAGCCGCCGTACTGGCCCGGCTGCCCGTAGGGGTCCTGCCCGCTCGGCGGTTGCTGTGGGTAGTTCACGGCGCCTCCCCGTTCGTGGTTCGCGCCTTCGACGACGAACGGGGGCCGCGCGTTCCCGGTACCGGTGACGAAGCACGTCGCCTCACGGCCGACAGCGGTGACGCGCAGTCCCCGAACGACCACGCCGAGCCAGGTCCACTGTGGACCGCATTCGACGGAGGGCGGCGGCTCCGCGGCCACGACCGTCGATCCCGGACGATCTTCCCGAGTCGCGGGAGCCCCGGTCGCCGCGGTCAGCGAACCGCGCGCGGGCCGTTCACGGGCACCACGGCGTCGCGCACCTCGGCCACCAACGCGCGCATGGCCAGTTCGGCGGCCTCCGGGCGCCGGGACGCGACCGCCCGCGCCACCTCCTCGTGCAGGTCCAACGCGCCGGGCACGGGCTTCTCCGGCATCAGCCCCAGGCTCGTCCGCCCGCGCAGCACGACCGCGACCACCCCTTGGAGCGCGGCGAACATCTCGTTGCCGCCCGACTCCAGCAGCAGCGCGTGGAAGGCGACGTCCAGCTCGAGGAACTCCTCCAGCCGCCCCGCCTCGCCCAGCCGGCGCATCCGCGTGGCGAGGTCGAGCAGGCGGTCGCGCTCCCGCGCCGACGCGTTCCACGCCGCCCGCGCCGCGGCCACCGGCTCGACCGCGATCCGCAGTTCGGTGAGCGCGCGCAACTGGGCGTCGCGGTGCGGCCCGGCCAGCCGCCACCAGATCAACCTCGGGTCGTAGACCTGCCAGGACGACGGGGGCTGCACGGTGATGCCGACCCGCCGCCGCGACGTCACCAGGCCCATCGACTCCAGCACCCGCATGGTTTCGCGGGCGACGGTCCGGGACACCCCGAACCGCTCCTGGATGCCGTCGAGCGTCAGCACCCGCCCCTCGGCGAGGTCGCCGCTGGTGATCTCCAGCCCGAGGGTGTCGAGCACGGAGGTGTGCAGGGCGTCGCCGCCCGGGACGCCCTCACGACGTGGTACCGGCACGGCAGCAGCGTAGCCCGGCGGGCCTTCCTCAGCCCGATCAAAGGTGATACCTTTCGCCGCCAAAGGTACTACTTTTAATCGTCTCGTCGTCGCAGCCGAGAGGTGCACCCCATGACCACGAGTGCCGAGCCGACCTGCGTGGTCGTGATGGGCGTGTCCGGATCCGGCAAGAGCACCGTCGCCCGGGTGCTGGCCGACCGGCTCGACTGGCCGATGGCCGAGGCCGACGAGTTCCACCCGGCCGCCAACATCGGGAAGATGTCGGCGGGCACCCCGCTCACCGACGACGACCGCGCGCCCTGGCTGGCCGCGATCCGCGACTGGATCACCGCCCGCGCCGCCGCCGGCGAGAGCGCGGTCGTCACGTGCTCGGCGCTCAAACGCGCCTACCGCGACGTGCTGCGGGAGGCGGGCGCCCGGGTCCGCTTCCTGCACCTGCACGGCGCCGCCGACGTGATCGGCGAGCGGATGCGGCACCGCTCCGGCCACTTCATGCCGCCGTCCCTGCTCCGGTCGCAGTTCGACACCCTCGAACCGCTGCGGTCCGACGAGGACGGCGCCGAGGTCGACGTGACCTCGGCGCCCGAGCTGATCGTCGAGGAAGCCGTGACCCGGCTCGACCTCGCCGCCGGACACCCGGCCACCCCCTGACCCGCCGGAACCCTCGAGAGCGACGGAGCTGCCGATGACCACCAACGACGACTGGGTCCAGACCTTCGGCACGGGCGCCCTGCTCGGCATCGCCGCGGGCGCGGTCGCCCTGCTGCTGTTCCTCATCATGTACCTGCGGGTGCACGCGTTCCTGGCGTTGGTGCTGGTCAGCCTGCTCACCGCGTTCGCCGCGCGCATCCCGGCCGACACGGTGGTGCCCACCCTCGTCGGCGGGTTCGGCACCACCCTCGGCAGCGTCGCGCTGCTCGTCGGCCTCGGCGCGATCCTGGGCAGGCTCGTGGAGGTCACGGGCGGCGCCCAGTCGTTGACCGAGGCGTTGATCCGCCGGTTCGGCGAGCAGCGCGCGCCGCTCGCGCTCGGCGTCAGCTCGCTGGTGTTCGGCTTCCCCATCTTCTTCGACGCCGGCCTGGTCGTGATGCTGCCGATCGTGTTCGCGGTGGCCCGGCGCCTGGGCGGCGGCGTGCTGCGCTACGGCCTGCCCGCCGCGGGCGCGTTCTCCGTGATGCACGTGTTCGTGCCGCCCCACCCCGGTCCGGTCGCGGCGACCGAGCTGCTCGGCGCGGACGTCGGCCTGGTGATCGCGTTCGGCCTGCTGATCGCGATCCCCACCTGGTACCTGACCAGCTACCTGTTCGGGCTGGCGATGGGCAGGCGGCTGGAGCTGCCCGTGCCGACGATCCTCAGCGGCGGACCGCAGGTCGAGGACCACGAGAACCCGCCGCGCCCGGGCACGGTCGTCGCGCTCCTGCTGCTCCCGCTCGTCATGATCTTCACCAACACCGGGCTGGACGCGGCGCGCGCCGCCGGGTGGGTCGACGGCGAGGCGTCCTGGTTCCAGGTCGCCCGCGCGCTCGGCTCGACGCCGGTGGCGCTGCTGGTGACCGTGCTCGTCGCCTCCTACGCCCTCGGGCTGCGCAAGGAGTCGGTGGAGAAGCTGGTCGACTCGGCCCTCGGGCCGGTGTGCGCGGTCATCCTCATCACCGGCGCGGGCGGCATGTTCGGCGCGGTGCTGCGGGCCGGCGGCATCGGGGACGCGCTGTCGGTCGGGCTGACCGACGTCGGGCTGCCGGTGTTCGCGGCCGGGTTCGTCATGGCCGCCGCGCTGCGGATCGCGCAGGGCTCGGCGACGGTCGCGCTGACCACGGCCGCGGGTCTGGTGCAGCCCGTCGTGCAGGCGGGCGGGTTCAGCGCGGTCGAGCTGGCCGCGATCGTGCTCGCCCTGGCGGCGGGCTCGGTGATCGCGAGCCACGTCAACGACTCGGGCTTCTGGCTGGTCGGCAACCTGATGGGGATGGACGTGCGGACCACGTTGACGACGTGGACGGTCATGGAGACCATGATCAGCCTGGTCGGCTTCGGCCTGTCCGCGGTGCTGTTCCTGCTCGGTTGACCCCCGGCCGCGCCTCGGGGGCGAACCGGGGGTGATCTCCGGGATCCGCCGGATCATGGACGCGGCGCGAGGCGAGAGGCTCGGCGGCATGACGAGAACCTTCCGCCGCGCCGCCGTCGCGGCACTGGCGGGCACCGCGCTGATCGGGTTGGCCGCGGCGGTCCCGCAGCAGGCCGCCGCGCAGCCCGCGCCGACGCCCGCGTTCGACTTCGCCGACTGCCCCGCGATCCCCGCCGGCGCCGACCCCGCGCAGTGGCGCTGCGAGGTGCTGGTGTCCACCGGCGCCATCAAGTTCGGCACCCTGCCCGAGCAGAGCACCGGCGCGATGCGGCTGACGTTCGCCGAGGGGCGGCTGGACGGCGAGTTCGCGCAGGTCTTCGGCGCGCTGCGGGCCGAGCCGACCCGCGTGCCGGGCGGCCTGCTCGGTGTGCCCGGGCACCACCCGGTGCTGCGCACGGACCTGCGCATCGAGTACGCCGGGTTCGCCGACTTCCTCTCCGACGGCGACCGGATGGGCGTGCAGCACCTGAAGCTGCGCGTGCTCAACGGCCTGCTGCCCGACACGTGCTCGATCGGCGACGACGCGGACCCGCTCGTGTTCCGCCCCGTCCGGACCAGCGGCCCCGACCGGATCTCCGCCGATCCGCCGGTGCTCCGGTTCACCATCGAGGACACCGCGTTCGCCGTGCCCGCGGCCCGCGGCTGCGGCGGCCTGGACCGGTTGGTGGACAAGCGGTTCGGCCTGCCCTCCCCCGCCGGCGCGAACTCGATGAAGCTCACCACCCTGGTGGGGTTGAAGAGCTACACCGAGCTGTGACGGGTCCCCGGCCTCGACCGCTCCGACCGGTCGGGGCCGGTACCGGCCGGTCGCCGGTGCGACGGCCCCGCCGGGGCGTTAGGTTTCGTGCCATGAACGAGACCCCGGACATCAAGCCGCGCAGTCGCGACGTCACCGACGGCCTGGAGAGGACCGCCGCGCGCGGGATGCTGCGGGCGGTCGGGATGGGTGACGACGACTGGGCCAAGCCCCAGATCGGTGTCGCCTCGTCGTGGAACGAGATCACGCCGTGCAACCTGTCGTTGGACCGGCTGGCGAAGGCGAGCAAGGACGGCGTGCACGCGGCGGGCGGGTACCCGCTGGAGTTCGGCACGATCTCGGTGTCCGACGGCATCTCCATGGGCCACGAGGGCATGCACTTCTCCCTGGTGTCGCGCGAGGTCATCGCGGACAGCGTGGAGACGGTCATGCAGGCCGAGCGGCTGGACGGCTCGGTGCTGCTCGCCGGCTGCGACAAGTCGCTGCCCGGCATGCTCATGGCCGCCGCGCGGCTCGACCTGGCCAGCGTGTTCCTCTACGCGGGCTCGATCCTGCCCGGCCGGGTCACCCTGACCGACGGCAGCGAGCGCGAGGTCACGATCATCGACGCGTTCGAGGCCGTCGGCGCCTGTGCCCGCGGCCTGATGAGCCGTGAGGACGTCGACCTGATCGAACGCGCCATCTGCCCCGGCGAGGGCGCGTGCGGCGGCATGTACACCGCGAACACCATGGCGAGCGCGGCCGAGGCGCTGGGCATGTCCCTGCCGGGCAGCGCCGCGCCGCCCGCCACGGACCGGCGGCGCGACGGGTTCGCCCGCAAGTCCGGCGAGGCCGTGGTCGGGATGCTGCGCAAGGGCATCACCGCGCGGCAGATCATGACCCGGGAGGCGTTCGAGAACGCGATCGCCGTGGTGATGGCGTTCGGCGGGTCGACCAACGCCGTGCTGCACCTGCTGGCCATCGCGCACGAGGCCGAGGTGGAGCTGAGCCTGGACGACTTCACCCGGATCGGCGAGAAGGTGCCCCACCTCGCCGACGTCAAGCCGTTCGGACGGCACGTGATGACCGACGTCGACCGCATCGGCGGCGTGCCCGTGGTGATGAAGGCGCTGCTGGACGCGGGCCTGCTGCACGGCGACTGCCTGACCGTCACCGGCCGCACGGTCGCCGAGAACCTGGCCGACATCGCGCCGCCGGACCCCGACGGCACGGTGCTGCGCGCGATGAGCGAGCCGATCCACCGCACCGGCGGCATCACGATCCTGCGCGGCTCGCTCGCGCCCGACGGCGCGGTGGTCAAGTCCGCCGGGTTCGACTCCGACGTGTTCACCGGCACCGCCCGCGTGTTCGACCGCGAGCGCGCGGCCATGGACGCGCTGGAGGACGGCACGATCACCGCCGGCGACGTGGTCGTCATCCGCTACGAAGGCCCCAAGGGCGGACCGGGGATGCGCGAGATGCTCGCTATCACGGCCGCGATCAAGGGCGCCGGGCTGGGCAAGGACGTCCTGCTGCTCACCGACGGCCGGTTCTCCGGCGGCACGACCGGCCTGTGCGTCGGCCACGTCGCGCCGGAGGCGGCGGACGGCGGTCCGATCGCGTTCGTCCGCGACGGCGACCGGATCACGCTCGACGTCGCCAACGGCACGCTGGACGTCGACGTGGACGCCGCCGAGCTGGCCGCCCGCCGCGACGGCTGGGCGCCGCTGCCCGCCCGCTACCAGCGGGGCGTGCTGGCGAAGTACTCGAAGCTCGTCGGCTCCGCCTCCGGCGGCGCGGTCTGCGGCTGACGCGATGACCAGGTTCGTGTGCGCCCAGCTCGCCGTGCTCACGGTGCTGTTCGGG